>JANWZE010000045.1 GCA_025054955.1 Blastocatellia bacterium
GCACTGGACGATTTCAGGCGCCTCCGAGCGAAGTATTTGATCTATCCGTGAAACAGCTCGCCGGCCAGAAGTTGAGGCGTTGTTCATACCGTCGGTAACGACGCAGGTGAAACGATGAAATGGAGCACAGGCGGGAACGCCTATGCCACAATCCCAGTGGAGAAGCTCGATGAATTATCTCGCTGGTTTGTTATGTCTGAGCATGACGTTGATCGTCGCCTGCTGTGTGGAGACTTCCATGATGGCTTCCCTGCGCCAAGCGCCTACCGGGCAATTCCGCGCCTTCTGGGTTGATGCGTTCAATCCCGGATTCAAAACGCCTGAGCAGATTGACGCTCTCATCACTCATGCCAAACAAGCGAATGTCAATGCGCTGTTGCTGCAAGTGCGACGACGCGGCGATTCATATTACCTGAACTCATTGGAACCGCCCGCGCAGGATGCGAGCTACAATCCGCAATTTGACGCGCTTCAGTATGCAATTGAACGCGCTCGCGCCAACGGTATCGAGGTGCATGCGTTCGTGGCCACGCTGGCCATCTGGCAGACAACATTCGGCGTGCCCGCCCATCCCAATCACGTTTACAACCAGCATGGCCCAACCAAGACAGGTCGTGACTTCTGGCTGACACACGATCAGACCGGCGCGCTTGCGCCGGCTGGAGGCGGTCGGATTTACCTTGATCCCGGCCATCCTGATGCCGTTGACTATACCGTCAACGTGCTGGTGCATCTGATCAAGCATTACGAGCTTGACGGCCTGCATCTTGACATCATCCGTTATCCCGAAGGCGGCAACTGGGGCTACAATCCGGTGAATATCGAACGGTTCCAGCGCCGCTATGGTCGCGCGGCTGTTCCTTCGCCTGCTGATCCTGACTTTCAACAGTGGCGCCGCGATCAAGTGACGAACCTGGTGAGGAAAATCTACCTGCATGTCATCGCCATCAAACCTCACTTGAAACTTTCGATGGCCGCTATCGCCTTTGGCGCCGCGCCGGTGACCGAATCGGATTGGCGTGCCTCAGCCGCTTACGCCGAGGTTTACCAGGATTGGCGAGCCTGGCTCGAAGAAGGCATCATTGACATGGCCATCGTCATGAACTACGACCGCGAACATAACACAACACAACGAACATGGTTCAACGATTGGATCGAGTGGGATAAGAATCATCGCTACAATCGTCACGTGGTGATTGGCATCGGGGCATTCCTTAACAGCATCGAGGGAAGCCTTGCGCAAGCGCGCCGCGCGTTGCTCATGCCGTCACGTCAAGGCGCCTGGGCCGATGGCATCGCTTTTTACTCGTATGCGACGACGAACGCAGCGGCGCCCCCGTCGAATATCATCCGCCCCAACACAGAATTTTATCGCGCGCTCTCACAACCAACATCCTACGATCCGGTTCAACCGCCCATCTTCGCCGATCCTGCGCCGACGCCACCGATGACATGGAAAACCCACCCGACACAAGGACACGTGATGGGCACAGTCAAATCTGCCGACGGTCAACCGGTTGATGGCGCATTGATCGAAATTGCATCGGCAAGCAATTCATCAATCAAGTGGGTTCAAAGCGATGGCAGCGGCTTTTTCGGCGCTGTCGGGCTTGAGCCGGATTCATATCGGATTCGCGTCAGGCGAAACGGAGTTGCTACGGCATCGGTCACAGCCCTGATTGCTGCGGGGCAAGTCACCATCGCCAATTTAAGAATAGAGCACTAACGCTGCCTCCGACGATCAGTTTTCGCTCACGGTCGAGCTACCGACACTGGCGCTATCTTGACTCACCCCAGTACCGGACACAATGCTCTCGCACGCTCAGGCGATTGACACTTGCTATCTTGCTGGTGACGCACTTCGCGTCAGGCCGTGGCCGACAGGATACAGTCCGGGCAGACTCGTCGGCAGTTTGCCTGTTATAGGAATTTCCCCCATGATGGCGCGCACGGCAGCGCGTTCAGCCTCCGGGTAATACTCGTAGGTAAGCATGTAGCTCGGCAGCTCAGGAACAAACGACAGCACATAAGGGCTCCCGAACACAATGAAGATCACTGGCCGTTCCAGCTTGGACAGCGACTTGAGCAGATCAAGCTGCCACTGATTTAGATCAATCGTGCCCTTATATGCTGAAACGCGAATGAACGCCGTGACCACAACTGCGTCTGAGGCGTAGGCCAATTGCTTGATGACTTCGATCGTGTCCTTAGTGGTTTTATCATCCACATCAACTTTGATCGTCTGCCGGTGTCGCTGCATCAGTTCCTGAGCAAATGCATTTCCCGGCCTGCCCTCGCGCCAGCCTTCGTCAAAGTCTTTGACATTGACATACAACAGACGCTGATCCGCGTTCAAACGAAGCGGCACAGCTTCTTTTTCATCCCGGACCAGCGTGATGGCTTGTTCGATCATGGCGCGCGCCAGTTGCGCGTGTTCGAGATTGCCCACCACTGTGTCAAGTTGGGTCAGATCAACGAAGCGATTTTTATTCAGTCCCAGTCTGGCTTTGGCTTGCAAAATCCTACGCACCGATTCGTCCAGGCGGGCCAGCGGAATATCGCCGGATTGAACGGCGCTCTTGAGCGCGTGAAACGTCTTCTCCACATCAACCGGCAACAAGATGATGTCAGCGCCGGCCCGAAAGGCGCGTCGCGCGGCATCTTCCGGCAGGTAGCGATCAGCCACGCCTTTCATCACCATCGCGTCGGTGAAGATCAATCCGGTGAAGCCCAGCTCCTGCCGCAACAGGTCTGTGGTCACGGTCTTTGAGAGCGTGGCCGGCAAGCCTTGCTCTGGCTCCACGCGAGGGATATAGACGTGTGTCGTCATGACAGCGCCCACGTGGGCTTCAATCGCGGCGCGGAATGGCGGCAATTCCACTTGATTCAACCGATCTCGACTCACGTCCACAACAGCCAGCTCCAGATGCGAATCCTGACTCGTATCGCCATGTCCGGGAAAATGCTTGGCAGTGGCGATCTGGCCGTGCTCTTGCGCGCCGCGGATATAAGCTTGTGCCATCCGCGACACCAGCGCCACATCTTCGCCAAACGAGCGAATGTTAATGATCGGATTGCGCGGATTGTTGTTGACATCCACGACGGGATAGAAATTGACATGGATGCCCATTGCCCGACCTTCAATCGCGGCGATCCGTCCAGCCTGATAAGCGAGCTCTTGACGACCGCTCGCGCCCAGTGCCATGGCGCGTGGCAGGCGCGTCGCTCCTGCCATCTGATAGCCAGGCCCTCCTTCCAGATCAGCGGTAATCAATAACGGCGTTTTCGCTAATCCTTGCATTCGATTCACCAGGAGCGCCAACGAGGCCGGGTCGCCGCCGAAGGCATGATACCCACCCACGTGAAATTCCTTGATATTGCGTTCAATCACCTTGAAGCGCTCGCTATCTTTATTGGTGAACGTTGACGTGAGAGCGGGAAAGATCACCTGACCGACCTTCTCGTCAAGCGACATCTGGGCCAGCGTCTGCTCGACCCAATCCACATTGGGCGGCACAGGTTTTTGACGGCTGCGCTGCCCTTGAGCCAAGCCGATGAAGCTCGTCAACAAGACGACGCTCCACAGAAGAGCCATTCGTTTCATTGCAGACCTCCATATTTGATCATACAGGCGCGCGTAAGTGTATCGCCACTGCTCGGTCGTGGCAAACGGATCGGCCTGTTGATCGTCCCGTAAGCGGCGGCACAAACACGTTGATGCAGCGGCAACGGCCGCGCCGACGATCAGCGGCAGCGCGGCGCACCGCTGCTTGTTTATGACAACCTCACGCTTGACATCCTGAAATCACTAGCTACGCTTGGGCGCATGACGCTGTTAATCACCGAGCAGGTTAACCCAGAGACAGTCGGTATTGACGAAGTCTCCACGCTGGAATTAGTCAGGCTCATCAACCAACAAGATCAACGTGTGGCCGCTGCGGTTGCAGACGAGTTACCTCGTATTGCTGCGGCGATTGACGCCATCGTTGAGCGATGGCAACAGGGCGGACGATTGTTTTATGTCGGCACAGGCACAAGCGGACGTTTGGGCGTGCTGGACGCCGTCGAATGCCCGCCCACGTTCGGCATTTCGCCTGACCGCGTGCAAGCCATCATCGCTGGCGGGTACGAAGCCTGCTGGCGCGCTGTTGAAGTTGCAGAAGACGATCCGGACGCCGGCGCTCAGTCCATCATCGAACGAGGCGTCACCGCGCAGGATGCCGTCGTCGGCATTGCGGCCAGCGGTCGCACGCCGTTTACAATCGGCGCCCTCACACAGGCGCGGGCACTCGGCGCATTGACCATCGGCCTCGCCTGCAACCCTGAACCAGAGCTGGCCACCGTGGTGCATATCTGCATCACGCCCGTCGTCGGACCGGAAGTCATCGCCGGCTCGACCCGCATGAAGGCCGGAACGGCGCAAAAAATGGTGCTCAATATGCTCAGCACCGGCGTCATGATTCGCCTGGGTTACACCTATGACAATCTGATGGCCAATCTGCAACTGAAGAATGAGAAACTGCGGCAGCGCGCCTGTGGCATTTTGCAGGCTCAGTTCGGCATGAGTAAGCAAGAGGCTATCGAATTACTCAGCTCAGCTCAGTGGGACTTGAAAGTGGCGTTTGTGATGCGGCAGGCTCAGGTCACTGCCGATCACGCCCGCGACGCGCTGGCAAAATCCAATCACTCCATTAAGCGAGCCCTTGCTCTTTTGAACCGAGTGGATAAGCCGTGATTGCTCCATGATGGCCAGCCGCGCCGCTCACGCAGGACGATCACTGAGCGATTGCCAGCCGCGCCGCTCAAGAAGCCAGAAGATGATGATGCCGGCCAGCGCTCCCAGCGCGAGATAACTCAAGCCACTCTGCCACTGACCAAATACCAATTTGCCGATGCCGATGAGAAACAGGTAGACCAATCCACAGCCCAGCAACCAACTCACAAACAAATCGCCCAACTGACCAGGCGACTCAACGCCTTCCTGCTGCGCGATGCGTCGCCAGCCAGGACCATCGGGGCGCACGCGCCGATAAAATGACCGCAACGTCTCATCCGGCTCCGCCGGCGTCAACCACATCACCGTCATCCAGATCAACGTCGTCGCGCTGACGGTGATCAGCATTGAAGCAGCGAAACCGCGCGGATCATCAGCGCTGAACTGAGGAAACTGTTGCACAATCAAGCTCACGATGAGCGCCCCAGCCATCGCGCTGATTTCTGACCAGGCATTGATCCGCCACCAAAACCAGCGCAGGATGTAGACCAGCCCCGTTCCCGCGCCAAGACTGATCAGAATTTTCCACGCTCCTTCCACAGTTTCCAGATAGTACGCAACCACCATCACCATCAACGTCACGCCAACTGTGGCCAGGCGAGAAACAATCACATAATGGCGCGGCCCGGCATCGCGCCGAATGAATCGGCGATAGAAATCGTTGACCAGATAGGACGCGCCCCAATTCAGTTGCGTGGCCACCGTTGACATGTAGGCAGCGGCAAATGACGCTAGCAACAACCCACGCCACAGCGGCGGCAAATGGTCTACCATGACCCGCACGTATCCAGATTCTTTATCCGTCAGCTCCGGATAGAGCGCCATCGAACAGAGCGCCACCAGAATCCACGGCCACGGTCGCAGCGCATAATGCGCGATGGAAAACCAGAGCGTGGCCAGCAAGCTGTGCTTCTCATTTTTGGCCGAGAAGATGCGTTGCGCCACATAGCCGCCGCCGCCCGGCTCTGCGCCCGGATACCACGAAGCCCACCACTGCACGCCGAGATAGACCAGCAACGTGGACAGCGGCATCCAGGCAGAGTCTGTCCCCGGCCAGACCGCCAACAACGACTCGGTATCTCCATAGTGCTGCTCGAGCCGAGCAATGAGTCCATCAATCCCGCCCAGCACGTTCAGGCCAAAATACGCCAAAGCGACCGAACCGATCATCGCGATGAGAAACTGCACGGCGTCGGTCACCAATACGCCCCAATAGCCCGATAGCACCGAATAGAGCGCAGTCACGCTCATGCAAATGAGGATCGCTTGCCACTTGCCCACACCTAACGACAATCCGATCACCTTGGCCATGCCAAGTGTCACCCAACCAAGAATGATGCAGTTGATCGGAATGGCCAGGTAAAGCGCCCGAAAGCCACGCAGGAATGCAGCCGGTCGGCCAGCATAGCGAATTTCGACAAATTCAACATCGGTCATCACGCCGGCGCGCCGCCACAGCCGCGCATAAAAAAAGACCGTCAGCATGCCGCTCATGACGAAGTTCCACCACAGCCAGTTGCCGGCCACACCATGATTGGCGACCATGCCGGTCACCGCCAACGGCGTGTCAGCCGCAAACGTTGTGGCGACCATGGAGGTGCCAGCTAACCACCACGGGACGCTTCGATCGGCCAGAAAATACTCATCCACGTTCTTGCTGGCGCGACGAGTGTAATACAACCCGACCAACAGCGATAAAACAAAATACGCGACGATAATCAACCAATCGGCAACGGTCAGTTTCATAATGGTGGAGGCGCTACTCTAGCACAAATGATTGCCCGTCGTCAGTGGCGCGAGGCGCGTGTGGTCCGTCGCGACGTTGCGCTATACTGGAGTCCGTATGGGCGAAGAAATCAGCAAGACGCTGCTGGAGGCCGGCGCTGAAGCCGAAGGCATGCGGTTGGATCACTTCCTGGCTCGGCGCATGACAACAGCCGGACGTTACGCGCTCAGACAAGCCATTGCCAACGGATTGGTCACCGTTAATCAACAAGCGCGACGGCGCAGCTATAAGCTCAAAGCCGGCGATCTGGTCGAAGTCTCTACACCAATTCCCTGCTCACACGCATTCATCCCGGAGGCAATTCCGATCACCGTTGTGTTTGAAGACGAACATATCCTCGTCGTGGACAAGCCGGCTAATATGCTCGTCCATCCAAGCAAGAGCGTGCGCTGCGGCACACTCATGAATGCCTTGACACACTACTTGCAACAGCACGATCCATCGGCTCGTCCCGGCCTCATTCACAGGCTCGATCGGCACACCTCCGGATTGATGGTCATCGCCAAAACTGAGCAGGCGCACCGCGTCCTCTCTCGGCACTTTGGCAAGCGCATGGTCACGAAAAAATATCTGGCGCTTGTGCACGGCGTCGTTGAACAAGACCATCTGGAGATCCGACTGCCGATCGCATGGACCGGCGAGACATTTCCTCACTGGCACGCCTCACCCGAAGGGCGCCAGACGTTGACCATTGTGCGAGTCATTGAACGCTTCCGCGCGTTTACGTTGCTCGAAGCGGAACCCAAAACGGGGCGCACGCATCAGATCAGGATTCATCTAGCGGCGCTGGGTCATCCGCTGGCCGGCGAAGAGCTTTATGCCCGGCAAGAGTGCGAGTCGTCACTTCTGCGCCGCCATTTTCTGCACGCCTCGTTTCTCCAGTTTCGTCATCCACGAACTGGCCAATGGCTTTCTTTTACCTCGCCATTGCCCGAAGAGCTTGATCAATTTATTCGCCGCTTGCGCCAGAACGCTAGCGCGTGAACTGCGTCAATCAGCTTTACAGGCCTCCTGGAGATGGCTATCATGCCGCAAAATGCAATTCAACCCAATTCACCGCAGGAGTCGTCCCTATGCGATGGCGCGCCACGAAGAATGAAAATGGAACACAGGCAGGAACGCCTGTGCCACATTCTCAAGGGAGGGCTTTGACGCGCAAGAGTGAATCTCCAATGCACCTGTTGCACTTGGTATTTCTTTTCATGTTGATTGGGTCTTCATGGTATGTTCACGGCCAAACGTTCCGTAGTTGGATCGCCGGAACGATGCTAGCCCCGGCCGGCGCCGCTGAGATCCAGGCCGGCACGCCTCAAGATGAATCTACCTCCCACATGTTGGATGGCATTCCCCAATCGAACAAGATTAAAGAGGTTCCCATTGACGGGCGTGACGCACGAGATTTTCAACGCGCATCCCGAGCGCAAGTGGAGACGCTGGAGCAGGCGCCAATTCAGGCGTTAGAGCTGGGTTGTGCAGCAAGAAAGGCCATCACGCAGGATCAAACAATATCCTACTCGCTATGGAATGCACCTGTCCCTGGGTGCACCGCTGAACGATAACTGGATATGCCAATGCTGCCACGAGTCGCGTTCCAACACTGCCAGATTATCCTGCCTGATGCGGTTCTGACCGACGGAGCCGTTGTAACAAACGGGCGCGGTATTGAGCATGTGTCGCCGCGTTGGGATCAGATACCGGCGGTTGATCAAATCCTCGACCTTGGTGGACGGTATCTTGCTCCCGGCCTGATTGATCTTCACATTCATGGCTCCAACGGCGTGGATGTGTTGGATGCCACCGCCGATCATCTGGCGACGCTCTCCCGCTTTCTGGTGAAACAGGGCGTCACACGCTACTTGCCGACGACAGTCCCGACGGACGAAAGCAGTTTTGTCCGGGTCATTGAGGCGGTCAGTCACTATCGCCAGAGGCAACCAGTGAATCTAGCGCAAGTCCTCGGCATTCATTTTGAAGGACCATTTGTCAATCCGTCTCGTTGCGGCGCGTTGCGCGTCGAATACATCCGCGATTTCTCCTCGGCGACTTCGGCTGATGTCTTTCTCGATCACGCTCTCACAACACAAATTCCTATCCGCATGATGACGGTTGCGCCGGAGATTCAAGGCGGATTGGCGCTGATCCGCACGCTTGCCGATCACGGTTACGTCGTTTCAATTGGACACAGCCAGGCCTCGTTCGAGGTCTGCGAGGCAGCCAGCGCGGCGGGCGCTCGCCACGTCACTCATTTCCCCAACGCGCTCGCGCCGCTTCATCATCGGCAGCCGGGCGTGTTCGGCTGGGCCTTGCTCAACCAAAACGTGACTCTCGACGTGATTGCCGATGGTCATCACGTTGACTGGCGCGTCATCGAACTGATCAACCGGCTTAAGGGTTCGAATCAGATGGCGCTCATCAGCGATGCCATTGCGCCTGCCGGACTGGGCGACGGCGTGTATCAGGTGTGGGGCGAAACAATCGAGGTGACAAACGGGCGCACGCGCAACGCAAGCGGGACCATCGCTGGCTCGGTCATCAGCCTGTGGGATGCTGTATGTAACCTGTGGCGACGTGGTTACCGCCTGTCGGACCTCTTTAAGATGGCATCGCTCAGTCCGGCTCGCGTCGTCGGCATTGATGGGTTGTGTGGTTCGATTGAAAAAGGAAAACGCGCCGACCTCATCTGTTTCGACGAAGCCGGCGCGATCCATTTCGTCATGGTGAACGGGCAGATGGCTTATCAGGCAACGTGAGAATGCAAGACGCAGCGGCTGACAAGATCAATCTGGCGCGAGCCGTCTTGCAACGGCAGTTCGGCTACCACGACTTCCGCGAAGGACAGGCCGAGGTCATCGCTGCCGTGCTGCAAGGGCACAATTGCATCGTGGTCATGCCGACCGGCAGCGGAAAATCGCTCTGCTATCAATTGCCCGCCTTGCTGCTGCCAGGGCGAACGATTGTCATTTCACCATTGATCGCGCTGATGAAAGATCAAACAGCCGCGTTGCAAAACCGAGCCATCACCGCCTCGTTCATCAATAGCTCGATCCCGTTTGAACAACAAAAAGAGACGCTCTCAGCATTCCTGGCCGGTCAACTGCGCATTTTGTACATCGCGCCAGAACGATTTCGCTCAGCCTATTTTGTGAATGCGCTCAAACAGGTACCACTCTCGTTATTCGTGGTGGACGAAGCGCACTGCATTTCCCAGTGGGGACATGATTTTCGACCCGATTACCTTCGGCTTCGCGATGTCATTCAAACCTTGAATCATCCGCCCGTCATGGCGCTCACCGCGACAGCCACGCCACACATTCGAGTGGACATCGCTGAGCAACTGGGCTTGACGCAGGCCGATCATTTCGTCGCCGGCTTCGACCGCAGCAATCTACACCTGAGCGTTGACCAGACAAAAACACAAAAATCGAAGCTGGCCGCGCTGGATGGTTTCCTGCGTGATATGTCGGGACCTGGCATTGTCTATGCGGCGACCAGAAAAATTGTAGAATGGTTAGCCCGCGAACTCACCTTCCGACGCATTCGCGCGCTTCCCTATCACGCCGGCCTGACCGCCGATGAGCGCAACCGCACACAGGATGCGTTCATGAACAATCAGGTGGAGGCGATTGTCGCAACCAATGCTTTTGGCATGGGCATTGATAAACCGGATATTCGATGGATTGCGCACTTCAATATGCCTGATTCAATCGAGAGCTACTATCAAGAGATTGGGCGGGCAGGCCGAGATGGACGCCCGTCAACGTGCACATTGCTGTTTGCCCCGAGAGACGTGGTCATTCAACAGTATTTCCTCGAAGCTGACAACCCTCATCCGGAGCTGATCGCTCGCGTCTACAGGTATCTGTGGCAACGAGCCGCGCCTCAACTGGAAATCACCTCAGCGCAAATCGCCGAGGCAATTGATGTCCGTCACGTGATGGCTGTGGGCACAGCGCTGGTCAAACTGGAAAAGGCTGGCCACATCCAGCTCATGCGACGCGGGCATACCGATGAGCAGGCCTATCTGATCCGAATGCTCGACCCAGAACCGCGTGACACGTTGAACATTGATCAAGTGGAATTGGCGCGGCGAGCGGCCTACGATCAATGGAAACTCCAGCAGATGATTGATTACGCTTCAACCGGCCAATGCCTGCGTCGGTTCATCCTCAATTACTTTGGGGACAGGAAAAAGTTGGAGCGTTGCGGCGCTTGCTCGAATTGCCACTCACCCACTCGCCCTCTCCGAACAACTCGACAGCCAGCGCCCACCGATATGGACGATTTCTTCATCGCCCATGCGCCTTCAGGTCATGCGTTGAAAGAATCGTTGAGGCGTCAATCACACAGGCTGCGGAGCCTGCAACGCCAGCAGACATCTCTCGCTCCACAACCATCCGCTCCACAATCGCCGCCCACTGCCGCCGCGTCGAACATTCACGACATGGAAACGGCCCGCGTGATCCTCCAGTGTGTTGCTGCGATGAACTTCCGCTTCGGTCAGAGCACGATCATCGCCGTGCTGCGCGGATCACACAATCAAACAATCAAACGCTGGAGGCTCGATCAAACGCTTTTTCACGGACGACTCGCTTATCTGAAACAAAGCGAAATCCAACAAACCATTGAGTGGCTCATGGCCAATAACTTTCTCGTCATTCAGAAAAAGCAACACACCTACCCGCTGATTGGGCTGACGGAAAAGGGTTGGGAATTGGTCAAGAAATAGCCTTCCGTCGCTCGACATCGCGCATGGCCGCCTCAATGGCATCCACGGCGAGCGTGGCGCAATGCAGCTTGCTTGCTGGCAGACCACCCAATGCTTGATTGATCTCGTCACGGCTGATACGCAAGGCCTGTTCAACAGATCGCCCAATGAGCATCTCGGCAGCAACCGAACCTGCGGCAATGGTTGGCGCGCAGCCGTAGGCTTTGAATTTTGCCTCCTTGATCACATGATCAACAACGAGCACGCTCAATCGTAATCGGTCGCCGCACACCGGATTCGTGACATCGGCGACGCCTGACGGTTCGGCCACTTCACCGACGTGGCGTGGATATTGGATCAATTCTGCCAGTTTGCCCGTGTACAATGTCTATGCTTGAGTCGTCGCCGTTCTTTCCAACGGCGACATGGCGCGCAATGCTTCAACTTCTTGAGTCAGAATTTCGAGAGCTTCATCAATCTCTTCACGGGTTGTGTTCTTGCTAAGCGAAATTCGAATGCTGCCGCGAGCCAATTCACGATCACGCCCCAATGCTAACAATACAGGCGAAGGTTCAATCGAACCGGAGGCGCAGGCCGAGCCGGTGGACACAGCCACGCCGCGCAGATCGAGCCGGATCATCAGCGCTTCACCTTGAATCGAACGAAAGCTGCAGTTGCACACGTTGGGAACGCGACGCTGGCGGTGACCATTAAAAACGACATCCGGGATGCGTCGCTCAATTTCTGTCTCCATGTAATCGCGCAGCTCACGCACACGGTTCATCCACTCAGCGCCGTGCTCTCGCGCCAGTTCAGCCGCTTTGCCCAGCCCCACGATGCCGGGCACATTTTCCGTGCCGGCGCGGCGGTCTCGCTCATGATGGCCGCCGTGCATGTGAGCTTCCAATCGAATGCCTTGCCTGACGTACAGCGCGCCGATTCCTTTCGGAGCATGAATCTTGTGCCCGCTCAGAGAGAGCAAGTCAACGCCCCATTCGTCAACATTGATAGGAATTTTACCAACCGCTTGAACGGCATCGGTGTGCACATACGGATAGGATGTGTGCTGCCGACGCCGCCACGCGGCGACCATCTGACCGATCTCGGCAATCGGCTGCAAGGTCCCAATTTCGTTATTGGCCGCCATTACGCTGATGAGAATCGTGTCGTCACGGAGCGCGCGCTCGAGCTCATCGAGCCGAATCAAACCGGTCTCGTCAACCGGCAAATAGGTGACTTCAAACCCGCGCTGTTCCAGTTGCTGACAGCAATTGTACACAGCCGGATGTTCAATCTTCGATGTGATGATGTGTCGGCCATAATTGGCCAACGCCCATGCAGCGCCTTTAACGGCCAGATTATCAGCTTCTGTGCCGCCGCTGGTAAATACGACCTCGCGGGGATCGGCGCCGATCAACTCGGCTACCTGCGCCCGCGCGGCTTCGACCGCTGCCTTCGCCTTCTGCCCAAACAGATGCACCGACGAAGCGTTCCCGAAATCTTCGACGAAGTAAGGGATCATCGCTTCTAAAACCGGCGGATCAACCGCTGTCGTCGCGCTGTTATCAAGGTAAATTCTCTTCATAGCCCTGTGCAACTTATAGGCTCCACAGTGAGAGCTTGTCAATCTCTTGCCAGTAACAGTGCTGTTAAGCTACAACACCTGCATGAACACTCGACCTTCAGTGATTACGCTGACGACCGATTTCGGCCTTGATGACTTTTTTGTCGGCGCGATGAAAGGCGTCATCTTATCTATCAATCCAGCCGTCCACATCGTTGACATCACGCATACCATCCGCGCGCATGATGTGCGCGAGGGGGCGTTCACACTTGCTCAGGCCTATGCTGAATTTCCACCGGGTACGATTCATGTGGCGATTGTGGACCCGGGCGTCGGCTCCGCTCGCCGGCCAATCATCGTGCTCACTCCTATGCACCTGTTTGTTGGGCCGGACAACGGGATTTTCAGTTTCGTTTACGCGCAAGAGGATGTGCGCGCCATCATTCACATCACGGCGGAGCACTATTTCCGCAAGCCGGTCAGCCGGACATTTCACGGGCGCGACATTTTCGCGCCGGTGGCCGCATGGTTATCGGCAGGCGTTGCCCCTGAATCGTTCGGCCAGCCGATCCATGATCCTGTCCGATTTGAGCTGCCTCAACCTGAACGGATCAGCGCCACTCACATACGTGGACAGGTCATTCACGTTGATCGCTTTGGCAATTTACTCACAAACCTGACCGGTCAACATCTTTCATCGGACGTGGCGCTGCGCGGCGCCACGCTTGTGGTGAATGAGCGGCGCATCACGCGATTTCAATCGCATTTTGCCGAGGCTGCCGCCGAGGAACCATTTGCGGTGGTCGGCAGTACAGGCCGAGTCGAGATCGCTGTTTACCAGGATTCAGCAGAAAGAATTCTGAACGCCTCGGTGGGAACGACCGTGGACGTGTATATCGAAACTGATCACGCGCTCGGGTAACAGATGCCTCACGTGATTACAAGATGAAGCGTTCGGCTAACGGCTCCCTACCTCACGTAGTTCCAACGAGGAACGTTGAGTCTGGCCGATATGTCTGTTCGGTCGGCCTTCCAGTCTCTGCAGGAATCCAAGACCGAATCTGAGCAGGTCCATCTCGCCCCAGTAGCAGCACGAGATTCTTCACCGACCAAGATGTTTATGGCTAACCGTAAAGTGGCTGATGGCGTTGGGGCACAACGTAGTCCGTGCTCGGCAGGTGAGCTTATTCCGCCTCGGTGATGCCCAGTTGCTACGTTATGCCCACGAAGCTGGACGATTTCTTATCACGCGCGATAAGGGATTTGGGCAACTGGCGTTTCTGTCGCAGCAACCTCATTCGGGAGTCATTTTACTGCGAGTGAAGCCAGCGACGCCTACGACCCATCAAGAATTAGAGCGGTTCCTGCATGAGCACGCGGACGAGGATTTGAGTGGGCGCTTTGTTGTCATGGAACCTGTCGGTCACCGGATTCGGAAATCTGGATGAGCGCACTATTGATCTGTCGCGATCTTACGGCTGGGGCAAGTGAGCGCGATACTGGGCAGCCTTCCCCGGCTTGCCCCAGGCTTCGTAGAGGTCAATCAGCCGCTGGAGCGTTTGCTGCGTGTGTCGGTTTCGCCCTCCGCGTTGAGCCTTGAGTGTGGCGTAGCTTTTCACCAACAGCGGTTCGGCTTCGTCATATCGCCGCAACGCCACCAGACACGCGCCGAGTCCGCTCTCGGCCTGAGCAATCCACCAGTGATCTTCAGGTAGTGTTCGGCGCAGAGCGTTGAGGCCATCGCGCAGGAGCGGTTCGGCAGCCTGTGGGTTCCCCTTGTCGGTCAGAAGCACGCCAAGTCCGACCAGTGAAGTAGCAACAGCCGGATGCCCTTCCGGCAATGTCTTTCGTCGCAGCTCGAGCGCCTGTCGGTACAGCGGCTCGGCCGGCGCCAGGTCACCTTTGACGTGCAGCAATCCAGCCAGGTTAAACAAGCTGAAGGCCACCAGCGGGTGCTGCTCGCCCAGCGCTTTCCGGCGGATGGCCAGCGCCTCGCGCAACAGCGGCTCAGCGGCCTCATAATCCCCCTTGTCTTGCAGCAAGAGAGCCAGATTGTTCATGTCAGCCGCCACATCCGGGTGCTCGTTTCCCAGCAATTTGCGATCAATAGCGAGGGCTTGGCGGAACAAGGGTTCGGCGGCTTCGAGCTCGCCCTTGGTGTGTAGCAACGTCGCGAGGTTATACAAGCTGAGAGCGATGAGCGGATGCTCTTCGCCCAACAACTTGCGACGGAGCGCCAGCGCCTCGCGGTAGAGCGGCTCAGCCGCCGCCAGATTGCCTTTGGATTTCAACAGCAACGCCAGGTTATTCAAGCTCTGCGCCACATCTGGATGTTGCTCACCCAGGAGTTTGCGGCGCATTGTCAGCGCCTCACGGAACAGCGGCTCGGCTGCCTCATAATCGGCTTTGTCGTAGTGTAACAACGCCAGGTTGTTCAGACTCGTCGCCACATCTGGATGCTCGTCGCCGAGTAGCTTGCGACGCATCGTCAGCGCCTGGCGAAAAAGCGGCTCGGCTGCCTCATACTGGCCCTTGTCGTGCCACAATCCGCCCAAACTGTCCAGGCTACTGGCTACATCTAGATGTTCCTCCCCCAGCATCTGCTGCCGCCGCTTCAGCGCCTCTTCCAGCAGCGGGGCGGCCTGGTCATACAATCCAAGGCTCTGGTACACCCGACCCATCGTGTCCATCATCGTTGCTTGCACCTCCGGCTGGCCTTTCAGCTCCTTGCCGATTTTCTCTGCCCCTTTGTCTAGAATCTCTCGCGCCGTGATTGTATTGCCCCGGGCTTCGCTCGGATCAGAAACCTTGAACAGGTCTACCAAAAACGCTGACACCTGCTTGGCTTTGGCCTCTCCCTGCTCGGCCCTCTCTAACGCCCGCGCAATCCTGGCCGATTGGATGGCCATGGTAACGCCAAAGCCGATGATAAGCGCCACGAAGGCTGCTGTCACCACGATCCCAATCTTGTGTCGCCCAATGAACTTTCCAACTCGATACCTGACGGTGCCTTTTTGAGCAATGACCGGCAGCCCCACCAAGTGTCGCCGAATGTCTTCTGAGAATTGCTCCACAGACGAGTAGCGGCGTTGCGGCTCTTTGCGCATCGCCATCAACACAATGTTATCCAAATCTCCTTCAAGCTCATGGCGAAGCTTTTTCGCTGTCCGTTGTTCTTCGTCCATTGACCGTTGTTTTTCGTCCGTTGACCGTTGTCTTTCGTCCGTTGCCACTGACCACCGACCACCGACCACTGACCACTGACGGCTAACAGCCGTGCTGGGTTTCTCCGGCTCTTCCTCGCAAATGACCCGTTCAATCTCCTGCAGCGAGTGGCTTTTGAACAGATACGGTGGGTGGCCGGTCAGCAGTTTGTACAGGAGCACTCCGAGCGAACAGACATCGCTGGCCGTCGTGATCGGCTCGCCTCGCACCTGCTCCGGGCTGGCGTACTCTGGCGTCATCGGTCGCAGTCCCATCACGGTGGCGGTGAGCGTCTGAGCATCAGATTCAGGATGCAGCAGCTTGGCCACACCAAAGTCCAGCAGCTTGGGCACGCCGTCGCTCGTGACGAGAATGTTGCTGGGCTTCAGATCACGATGCACGACCAGATTTTGATGGGCGTAGTGCACGGCGGAGCAGACCGTGCGAAAGAGCTTCAATCGCTCTCTAGTTGACAGGGCGTGGGCGTGGCAATACTCGTCAATGGGCTGGCCTTCGACGTATTCCATCACGAAATAAGGCCGCCCATCTTCGGTGGTGCCACCGTCCAGGAGTCGGGCAATGTTCGGGTGATCCAGATTGGCTAGAATCTGCCGTTCGTGGCGGAAACGGCGAATGATCTCGTCCGTATCCATGCCGCGTTTGATTAGCTTGACGGTGACCTGCTTCTGGTATTGCTCGTCAGCGCGCGCCGCCAGATAGACCGTGCCCATTCCACCGTGCCCAATCTCGCGGATGAGCTGATAAGGACCAACCTGCTGCCCGGCTTCTGATGGGGCTTGTTCCTGGGTGGCGAGTGTGACTACGTCCTCTATGGCCGCGTGAACGAGGCTCTCGGCTCGTTCAGCCGACTCTAGCAGCGACTCGACTTCAGCGCGTAGGTCCAGATCCCCGGCACAGACCTCGTCCAAGTACGCCGCCCGTTGACCTGGTTCGCGCTCCAAAGTGGCATAAAAGACATCCTGGATTTGTTGCCAGCGGTCTGGTGTCATAGTGGTTATTGGTCTTGTCTTTTGGCGGCAGTGCTGAGAGATCGCAGGTAGGCGTTCAGTTTGGGAACAAGCTCACTTATGACTGGTTTCCGGTTGTTCACCTGCTCCTTCGTCAACAGCCTACGATTGTAAGCCCGTCTGAGCCTATGTCTGGTTCCATACAGAGAACCTCTGGCAATGGTCACAAACCGACGATTGTCCTGATAGGCGCCTCGTCCAGTTCCTTCAGCGATATTGGCGCCAATACTATCGGCGGCGCGCACGAGTTGTTTTCCCACAGTGTCCTTGGCGAAATCATCCCATTCAATAACGATCTCCCATATACCATCAGCTAGCCGCTCCGCCAGTTGATAAACTTGCAGACCCTCAAAGCTCTTCTTCATCATATTGACTCTCAGACAAGCAACAAATAACAAGTAACAAATAACCAATAACTCTTAACTATTTTTTCATTTCGCGACCAAGCCACGCCATGGCCATTTTCAACTCGCGTTCAACCGTGGCGTGTGAAATACCCAACGCTTCGGCCGTCTCTTCAATGGTGAGCCCCCCAAAAAATTTTAGCTCGACGATTTGACTTTTCCTCGGATCGATGGCGGCCAGGCTTTGTAGCGCCTCGTCCAGTGCGACCAAGTCCGGAGTGCGCTCTTGGGCGACATCGGCTGCTTCCTCCAGCGAAAGTTTATGTTCGCCACTGCCTCGCTTGGCGGCGCGATGGCTTTTAGCATAATCAACCAGGACGCGACGCATCATCTGGGCGGCCACGGCGAAGAAATGGACGCGATCCTGCCAGGTTATATCTTTTAATTCGATCAGTCGGAGATAAGCTTCGTGAATGAGCGCCGTAGGTTGCAGCGTGTGGTCAGAGCGTTCGCCGTGCATATAGTGTTGAGCTAACCGGTGAAGTTCCTCGTAGACGATGGGCATGAGTTGATCCAGCGCACGCTGATCGCCGTTTCGCCACGCCACCAGCAGCCGAGTCAGATCTTTGGTGGATGGATCGGTCATGGCCCCTCCCACCTGTGTTTGTAACGTATCCTACCGAAGGGGTTTGTAACATGTTGACGCGATTCCAGTCAATGCAGGGAATGACACGCTAGTCAGGTCCTATGTACTGGGAAAGGAACTCAGCCCACGAAGTGGGCAACAGAGAGTAGCCCAGCGTGGAGCCACGCGGAAGGCTGGGTGTCGAGCCGCATTAATCGTCCAGCCTACGTAGTGGGCGACAGATTCGGCTGATCTCTGCCGCCCGTTTCACGAGCTCAATTGATTGGTGGTGGCGCGAGCCCAGGGTTCCGCTCCCGCTTCACCCAGGGCTATTCTCTCGCGCCTGCTGCGGCAGGCTTACAGGGATTCCAGTAAAAGTGACCTGCGTAACACCGAAGTTGAGGGCTTGTATTTTCAATCAACCTGTGCTTAACCGGGTGTTTGATAGTAGCTCGTTCTGCTCGCAGAAGTGATCTAGCACCATTTGAATCTTGAACGCGAACTTTGGTTGACGGAGAATCGTCCATGAGCTTCGCGCTCGCCACGAACGATGAAAAAGAAATTCTTTCGCGTCTTTCGGGTTTTTCGTGGGCTATTTTCGCGGAGCGATAAATTCAAAGCACGAAATCCGAAACTCGATACAAATTCCAATGAGCGAGGTCCAAAAGTCAACATATTGAGTCAGGAACTGCCCATGAGCTGAGGCACGCCACAAACGATGAAAATGTAATTTTCCGGCGAATCGCCCATGTGCGACAGCAGGCCACCAATGATGAAAACCTGGGAGCGCCCGCTTCGAGCGGGCTAACCGAGCAGGCAGATGCCCAGGCTCCTAGGGTTTTCGGGGGAGTTGCGTGGCATTTGTGATTCTTGAAGCCGCAACTCATAAACTGAAACCCGCAATCTGCAATCCACAATCGGTATGACACGCATGATATCTGTGAAAAAATCTCGGCGCCGTGAGGGAATTCGGCCCGGAATCTCGCCTTATTAACTGAGGGCTTGCGAGACGCTGGCCCCAAGTGAGACAAAGAAGGGATTATGGAAAAGATTGATTCGCAGACGAGAATAGAAAACCACCATCTTTTTGTTCCACTGGGCTATGGTCACAGGTGCGCTTATGGTCTTCGATTAGCACTCTCCGTGCTCTTGTTAATGGCGCTTATGAGTGCGGGCAGCCACCTGCCTCTCACCAAAGCCCAAGATGAGGCACTGCCTTTGATCTCCGTGCCGTCATTTCGGAATGGACGGATCATGCTGCCACGGGCCAGGGAAACACTTGAGGTGATAGTCACGAACCGGAATGGGATGCCGTTAAGGGACGTGGATGTGATCTTCATTGCTCCCGAGTCAGGCTCGACTGGCACATTTGCTGGAGCAACACCAGCGGGCGCGACTTATTTCCGAACGCGTACCAACGCCAATGGGATGGCCTCGGCCATGTTCACGGCCAACAACATACCGGGCGTTTATTTGGTAGATGCTGTCATCGAAGGGACGGAGGCTGCCACCAGTTTTGCCATCACGAATGTGCCGCGACAGACCCGTCCCAGACTGACAGCCGACGCGGCCCGCCGCCTGGTGAGCAACTGTTGCTGAACACCCGTGAGGATGAAACATTCCGGTCGGCTTTCGCGGGAAGGAACCAGTTGCTGCGGAGCCACGCCGGTTCACACGATTTGAAGTTTGGCCTGACCGATGGCAGAGGGATGTGTCGAGAAGTTCGCCATTGGGTACTTGTCAGGTCATCAAACAAGGAGACGAGACGATGGCTGAATATGAACTGAAAGTTATTCCCAGTTCCACCAAGCCCAATGGAGAGGTGACGGTGGTTATCGGGTATCTTGCAGACCAAGATGAGATTTCGGCCAACGATTATCACCTCGCGGTATACAAGGAGTTACGCGGAGGAAGGTTGGGGAAGAGACAATGGAAAGCAGAGGGAACGATCGAAGGGGAAGGGTGGATCGTGCGAGATTATTTCGATGCTCCCTCTCAACCAGGGAAATATAGGATAGTGGCCAGATGGACATTGGATGGCGAAACCCTTGCACAACTCGACACAGGGCTATCCGTGCGAGATTAGCCGTCTTCGTTATGGGTGTCAGAAGGCTAATGACGAGTTGTTCTCAACGACCAAGCTCAAGGAGGATTAAGCGATGCCAGACATAACTCGAACAGTCAAGGGTGGCGTGGACGAGGATAATGATGTACAGGATGAGATCATTTTCTCGGTTGTGCCGGAAGAGAAACAGCTCTTTCAACATCCAGGAGAAGCTAAGTACGCGGTTCAGGTCGAGAATAATTGGTCAGAGAGCATCCAGGTTCTTCGGTGGCGTGCGGACGTGCAAGGCGAGGGAGAATATGAGTTATTACCTGGGTCCATCGAGCCAGGGGCTCGCATAACAATGGACCACATCATTGTCAGACATGGTGGTGACCCACATCCCAGGGTGCCAATTTTAGAGGTTGAAAAAGTTGTAAAATACAGAGTGGCCATCAGCGAACTGCGGTATCCTGTCGAGCTTCGCGTCAAGGCTGACTGTCAGTCGAGGGGACAGTGAAGGCAACTACGCTCAAGGAGAGAACTATGATGAGCAAGAGCGTTCTCATTTTGCCGACTCTCTTTGCTGTCAGCTTGTCCGCGAGCATCTCAGCTTCTTCAGGAGTATTGGGACGGAGAAGCAGCAACAACGACGGGAACCAGCCCGATTCATTACCTATCGTCAAAGACGATGGGGTTTCACACGGTATGTCCTTAGCGTCCCTGGGGGCGCAACCTTCCAGCGTGCTGCCTTTCATTCAAAGCTTGCAGGCAAGGATGCGTGCGCTCCCAGGAATTTCCGTCCTGGCAGGCGGCAGTGGCACTCATTCAGTACATGAGCAAAACTGTTTGTTCCAATAAGGATGTTTTGATGAATTTAATTCTAAAGACTCAAAAGGAGGAATCAGGTTATGAAACGTACAGTAGTGATGGTTGTACTGATGACGCTTTGTCAAATGTCGATGAGTTTCGCCCAAAGCCCGCAACCGATGAGGTATCAGGGCGTGCTCACGGATGCTCAGGGTCGTCCGCTTCCCGATGGCCCCGTTTCACTCACATTTCGTTTGTATGATGTCGCCGCAGGGGGGACGGCGCTGTGGGAAGAAACGCAGCCGGTGACGGTCACGAGCGGCGTGTTCAGTGTGATGTTGGGACGTGTCAAGCCGCTCGATGTGCCGCCGGAGAAGCCGTATTGGTTGGGGATCACCGTGGGCAACGGCGCTGAGCTGGCCCAGCGTGCGCAACTAACGGCTTCGCGCCGCAACTTGAGGTGGAAACCGCTCGATAACTCGAATCTGATCCCAAATTCTCAGAGATCCCCATGTTGTTGCGAGTGTGCTAGCCAACGAGGAGGTGTCACGAAAATAGAACCCTCCAGCGTGCAGCTAGAAGGCCCAGGAGAAACGAAAGGGGGAGACAGCGTTCTTTCTTATGTCGATCACAAAGTTGTTATTACAAAGAATGCGCCAGGGGGTCAGTCCAGCGCGCCAGGTGAGCTAGCCCAACGTCCTTTACCAGTCGTTCTATACTTTGGACGGGATATGACAGGGAGCAACACGGCTGGGGCGTTCCTCGATGTCTCGGGCATCAGGCCGAGCCTATTTGCCCAAAAAAGGCCGCCTGGGCAATCCGGCAAACTCACCACCACCGACGTCATAAACGAGCAGCAGGAAATTTTGAATCAGTCGGCTGCCGACGCGCAGACTGTTCTGCCTGTGGAGTTGTCCCAATTCTTGCAGCAGCAGCAAAGCAATCCGGCCATCTGGGGACACGCTGCCATGCCCGATACGGGGGCGATTTTAGGTCAGATTAGTTTAACCACCAGCACCTCTTCAGCCGTGCGAGGCGTCCATCAAGGGCTCGGCGTGGGCGTGCTCGGGCAGATCGCCAACAGCATGAGCACGGCGCCCGCCGTGTGGGGCGTCTCCGACGGGACCGGTTCGGGCGTGGCGGCGACCATGACGGGCAATGGGACGGGCTTGCTGGTTGATCACAACGGAGCGACGGGCAATCTGGCAGTCTTTCGCAGCAGCAATGCCAATCGTGTGCGCTTCGACAAAACGGGACGGGGCTTCTTCAACGGCGGCACGCAAAATAGCGGCGCGGATGTGGCCGAAGCCTTTGAAGTCGAAGGGTCCGTGCACGCCTACGAGCCGGGCGATGTGTTGGTGATCTCCACGCGCACGGATCGCACGGTGGAGAAAAGCCGCGAGCCGTACTCCACGTTAGTAGCCGGCGTGTATTCGACCAAGTCCGGCGTGCTGCTGACGGAGCGAAGTATGGACGATGCGCACGAAGACACGGTGCCGCTGGGCATCGTTGGCGTGATTCCCACCAAGGTGAGCGCTGAGAATGGCCCGATCCGTCGTGGTGATTTGTTGGTGACATCGAGCCTTCCTGGCCACGCCATGAAGGCCACAGATCAGAGCCGTTTGGTGGGCGCGGTGCTGGGCAAAGCATTGGAGAATTTTGACGGCCAGGGGACGGGCGTGATCCGCGTGCTGGTCAGCGTCAAGTGAGCAGTGATGGAACACAGTTGGACAATCCACGAATGGCGCGAATAGACGCAAATGGAATGAAGCGGTCTGAGAAACTTTTGGCGTGGATTCGCGCCGATTCGCGGAGTCAATAACTCTTCTGATCGTCAGGTTCCTGGCGCGTTACTTCCTCGTCGGCTATAACCCTCCTACGGAGGCTCAGAGCTATGAGGTCTTTGGATGGACTTGCCGAGCAGATCAACAATCTGTGCAACCAGGAGAATGCCGCGTTGCTTCGGAAGCTTGGCACTCGGGAATACCAAGACGCTCACCGATGACTGCGAGTCGCTATCGAGGCGGGATTGGCTCATGAGGAGAGGCTGCACCAATCCGAAGAAGATGTGCGGGCTAAGCTGCACCAAATCCGTGAGCAAGTCGCCTCCAAGTGCTTTTCAGGTGCATAGCCGGAAGAGCTACGCTGAAGGGCTAGGCTGAATTTCTCCAAACACACTTTGATGCTCAACCCCAATATCTCAATTTTCGGTCTGCGTCCGCAGTTGCACATGAGAGTTGTTTAAGACGCCTTCCTCCTGATCGTCACCTCTCAAGTTCTGATGTAGCGGCGGCTCGTCTTCGCAGGCCAAGGATCAAGCGCACGACAGACTCATACTGAAGCCTCTTCGTCGCAGCCATCCCCGAACCGACGTGATTTACTCCTGTGACGCATCGAGAATCTCAATGCCGATCAACTCCTTTCCCCGGTAATCGTACACAAGGCCGTTTTCGGCATCATCTTCACTATGAGTGGGAGCCACTCCTTCCTTGAAGCATAAATAGAGCGTGTCCACATCGGCATCGTACTCAATCCGCACCGGCAGCACGGGGAGTTCCACACGTTCTGCCGCCAACATGAGTAAACGACTCGGGCTGACTCTTATTGCTTTCCTTCGTGCCATATCACTTGCCTTTTATTGACTCTCGGCTTGATATAAGCTGTGATGATAAACCCATCACGCTGGCCTATCTCGCCATAGACTACATGCAGGTACTTCGATCAGCCCAGTGATGAGACCCGTAACGGCGAGCCTCGGTGACCAAGCAGCATATACGTCGGCTGCTCAACGGCATCAAGCACCGTGTCATAGTAAGCAGTCATATAAGGTCGCCGATCAACAATGTGATCCCATCTCTCTTCCGTAAGACGAATGGGGACATGGTTGATTGAGTATTCTGTGTCAAGAAACATTCTTGCTTGATGGGTGAAGATACCATGCACAGACACTCATCGCCGATGATGAACTCACCGTGATCAACTTTCCGCGCTTGACAAAAGACTCATCATCAGAGATAAGTGTGAATCAACTTGGACAGCATGGGAGTCGCCCATGAGCTTACCCTCGCCACGAAGCATGAAAATGAAGCAAAGGTGGGAGCCGCCTGTGCCACATTCTCAAAGGGAATCGCCCATGAGCTTACCCTCGCCACGTTGAAGGAAGTGATTCGTGTCGTTCGCTACGACGCGAGAGAAACGATGAAAAACGCCACTGGCGCGAACGCCTGTGCCACATTCACAAAGGGAGAAAACGTATGAAAAACATTTTGCCAATACTGATCACGCTCGTCATCACCATCGGCCTCCTAGCGCCGATTGGCGTGCAGTCAACTCCGGGTCAGGAGGACCAGTCACTTGAAGCGCCGGACCTATTGGACTTGAGCCGCGTTGAGAACTCACACCTTGCGCCCTGCTTCGATGCGCTTTCGGCAAACTATCAGGTGGATCAGACGGCCAATACGCTGACCTCTTTTGAAATCAGGCCGTTTGTGTTTGTGTCCGATCAACGCTCCACGTCAAAAATTCTCATGGGGGTGGGAACGTCTACGGTGGATCATATCAGTCTTGACGCTTCAAAGATCGTCAATTGGTTTGACAACACCCCCGTCATCCTGCGAGACGACGGCATGGATCCGGACGAGCGCGCGAACGACCGGCTGTTCACCGGCAACTTACGCTTGGCTAATCCGCCCACCCAGGCGTCCAGCGTGCAGGTGATCCGTAATCTGACCTTCACGCTTCATCTGAAGAATGGCAGGGTCCAGGAGGTCACCGAGGACGTGGCCAGTTCGATTGGAGTAATTAACACACTGCGAAACGTGCCTGTCACCTCGGTCGCCTCGAATGTTTTCAGAACAAGCAATGTTGTCAACATTGTCCGGCAAAACCTCCTGGAAGGAACCTATCCTCTTATCGGTATCAACTTCTTCACCGCCGCGCAGACGTTCTATCGGAATTTCCCCGATCAGTTCGATTGGCTCGTGTTTTTCCACATTTACAACGGTCGCGGCTCCCCCGCAGGAAGTTACACGCAGGTGAGCAACTCCATCCAGGGCATCGGTCAGCAGATCATTAATAGAGCCAATGAATACGGAAGTCGAGGAAGATTGCGGGGCATCATCTCCCTTTTCTTTAAGCATGCCGCGCCCATGTCGCACGAGATCTTTCACACCTGGGGCGTGTATGGCTTCGGTGCGCTCGGACTGGCTTCATCGGTGGGTGGAGGGGGACATTGGGGCGCGTTGGCCAATGCAACGAATCACACGGTCTTTGGTTTTCCTCTGACCCTGAGAAGCCTCACGCGAACTGCGAACGGAAATTTCTGCGGTCCTTGGGGGTCGGGGCCGATCCTCGGGCTGGAACTCTACCTCATGGGACTGGCGCCGGCCAGCGAAATCGGAATCTATCAATACGTCGTCGACTCCGCCTTCGTGGGCTTCAACTGCAACGGCTACGAGTTTTCAGGCTCCCGGATTGCCACGCTCGATCAGAATGCGGTGATCACTGCGTTTGGCCCGCGAGTGCCGGCCCACCCGGATCAGAGCGACTTCCGCGCGGCGGTGATCGTTGTGTCCAATCGCGCGCTGGTGCCGGCCGAGTGGGATTATGTGTCGAGGTGGTTCGAAGATCATGCCAGCACATTCCCTAGGGACTTCGCTGGACGGGCGCGGATCTCCTATCAGCTTCAGTAAAAATGAAACCGCTGCTGAATCCGGATGCTCGCCGATTCAACGCGATCATCGGCGCGCATCGGCGGTCTATTTTCAGGTTGCATCGAGGAGCCAGTCGGTTCTTTGCAAGCGTGGCCCGCTTCTCCACCTTTAGAGCGATTTGCGAATGAGTTTACCCTGGAAGCGCACGCTTCAACGTGCACTCGCCCGCACGATGCGGGTCTTCCAAATTAAAGGCAATTGGAAATCGCTCTAGATGGGAAGTTGCCATGAAGCGCATATATCATGAAGCGCATATATCTGGACAAGAGCGCCACGACCTCCATCTACGTTGACGTGCTGGCGGCGATGTTGCCTTACTTTTATGAAGATTTCAGCAACGCCTCCTTGGTGCACTCGGTCGGGCAACGGGCCAAAGCAGCGATGGAAAAAGCCCGGTCGCAAGTGGCGTAACTCAGGAGACCCGCCAAGCCATGGGTGTTCGTGGCGAGCCGTTTAACGGCATGAATGATTCAATGGGAGAACGGGTGGCGCCTCTTCAAGGCGCGAAGGATTCGGGATGACGCCCATCCAAACGTTTCACGTCTGGCTACCCGCTTGCGGCGTCTAACAACGCCGCTGCCCAAGATCGCTCACTTGAGAATGGCCTACGAATCAGACGAGCGTCACGGAAGAACTGTTTTCTCATCGTTCGCGGTGAGCAAAGAGCTCAGGGGCGATTCCCTTGAAACTAGCCCACGAAACACGCGAAGCTCACGAAAGATTCCATCGTTCGCGGTGAGCGCAAATCTCATGGGCGATTCCTGGGAAAACGCCTAAGCTCAGCTTGCGCCGAAGGCACAAACAGAAGGTAGCCAGACGTGCAACGTCTGGAACAGCCGATCGAACCAGAGTGGCGCTTGGAGACGCGCCGAGACGTGCGCGTTCGTGCCCAGCAATTTTGAACAGCGGAAACGAGTTTCTATGAGAACGAGGTGCGCACCCCTTCAAGGCACGAGCGATTTAGAATGACGCCCACTGTCCGCCTCAATCCCTACAAAACGATTTACCGCCTCAAGGAGGCTCGGCAGAACTGGACTTCTTTACGTTACTAACGTCCAAGAGCGTGCGGAAGAACGCCTTCAACAAGGAGCCTCGGCAGAATGGACTTCTTTACGTTACTGTCTACGAGCCTCACGCTGGCGCGGCACAGGGAGAAACTCGACAGCACCCCCTTGTCGTCGCACCGGCTGCGGATACAGGGCCATGAGTTCGAGAATCGCTGCTGGCATATCAAAACTCACCGGCAGTCCGAGCGACAGTGCCTCTTCAGCAGATATAGGATAGTCATGAGTCCACGTGCCGGTAGCCAGCTTCGCCGCCAAAGCGCGAGCGGCATCTTCGTTCATGTGTTTACTCAATAGACTGGTGGCTGCTGTTTCCAATTGTTGAATGGCTTTGCGCCCAATATCAGCCATGAGCAAGGTGTGGTCATCCACTTCGGAAATCGGCTTCTGGTCAATCACCTTGATCAAAGAGGCGGCGGGAAATTGCCCTATTTGTGGATCAATCGGTCCCAGGATGGAATGCTTACACATCACGATCTCATCGGCGGCCAATGCGATCAATGTTCCTCCCGACATAGCATAGTGAGGCACGAAGACAGTGACCTTACCCTTATGCGCGCGAATCGCGCGGGCAATTTGCAGCGCAGCCACAACTAATCCACCCGGCGTATGCAAGACGATGTCCAGCGGCACATCATCATCAGTCATGTGAATGGCACGCAAGACCTCTTCGGAGTCGTTCACGTCAATGTACCTCATCAAAGGAAACCCCAAAAGCCCCATCGTTTCCTGCCGATGCACCAGCAGAATGACCCGCGAGCCGCGCATCTTCTCAATCTCTGCAATCTTGCGTGTGCGCATTGCCTCAAGAAAACGCCGTTGCAGCAACGGCTGTAAGGCTGAGATCATGAAAAAAATCCAAAATATGTCCACTATCCCCATAGTTCTCCTCCTCAGAAAAAGTGGCACAGGCATTCCTGCCTGTGGCGTTTTTCATCGTTTCCGGGCGTCGTCCAGACGACATGAACAACTCCTATGATGAGTCATCAACGCTCGTGCGAAGATGCAAGCACAGATTCACCGATGAAGAAATTTTCAATCAGTCAATCAGTGAATCTGCGCTTGAGTTTTATCGTTTCTGGGCGTCGCCACAAGCGGTATGAACAACTGCGCTCTTATGCGCTTCTCCGATTGAAATGTCATGTGCTGCTTGAATGCACACTGTCAGACCGATTCATACGCTGCCTATTTGATTTTCTTCGCGGGTTGGTTCAACCCAAATTGATGAAGAATCAGATGTGTTACCTTGCCGGCTTCATCTTTGACAAATGTGATCTGCGCGTCAACTACGATGTAGAAAAACTTCGTTTCCGATTCAGGGAACAGCTCAAATTTGGGCTGGCCGGTCAGTTGCGCCATGAGCCTGTTTTCTTCCTTGCCGATCGTGAAAATCAGACCCGGTGCTAATTCGTACTGACCGACGTAGGCATCGTACACCTTGGGATCAAGCGTGATAGCCTTGCGCTCTTCCGGCGCGGGCTTGTCCGTCTTGGGTGCGCTCTGCTTGGTGCCGTCACTTTGATACAAGACCATGTGCGTCACCTTGCCTGCAGCGTCTTTCACGAAACTCAGGTGAACGTTGGCACCTTGAATGAAGAAATCAGTTTCCGATTCAGGGCGAATCTCTCGCTTCAGTCCGCCGGTTGGCTGCAAGAAGAGCCGATCGGTGATCTTGGTGACGGTGACGAATGTGTCAGCGTTGAGCTGATAGACTCCGACATAGGCGTCCAGGATTTTCGGATCAACCTTGATAGGCACTCGCTCTTTGTAAAGTGGATAGGTGCTCTCCAGCAGATGCAATCCGATGTCATCAATGTTGTTTATCGAATTGGATAAGACGGCGACGCCCAGGCGCTTCTTTTTGTCAAACCCGATGAAGCTATGGTAACCGCCCGTGCCGCCGTTATGCCACACAATCTGCGCGCCGTGCTTGTTGTAGATATGCCAGCCCAGCCCGACTTCAACGCCCGGAGCGCCCGCGTTCTGCTGAGCCAGATGCGTCTTCTCCAACGCGGGAAACAGAGCAGTTTTCGTGAGCCCCAAGTTCGCCGCCAGGAACTTGAGTAGATCGTTTACTGTCGAGCGCAACGCGCCTGCGCCCGCCAACGTGGGAATATCCCAGTTGGCAGCCACTTTCAAATCTCCGTCATGCCCAGTCGCCAACCGCGCCCGCAGATCGGGTGGAAGCTGAATCCGCGTGCTGCGCATCGTGAGTGGATCGCAGATGCGAGTCTTTACCAACGTTTCATAATCCATCCCCGCTTTGAGCGCCAGGATGTGACCTAACAGGCCGGCGCCGTAATTTGAATATTCATATTTGACGCCGATGTCTCTGCTCAGCGTGTAGTTCGACAGAAACGCATACATCTGCTCGACAGTGTAATCAGCGTAAGGATTGTTCGCATCCTTGGGAGCAAAATTACTCGGCAGTCGTGGAAGTCCGGATGTATGCGTTGCTAGATCACGTAGCGTGATCTCTTTTCCATTTCTTGTTGGAACCTTCACTGATTGGGGTAGGAATTTGGATATCGGATCGTCAAGTTTCACTTCCCCACGCTCGACCATGTCAGCGAGCAGTATCGCTGTGAAGACCTTAGTGATTGAGCCGACTTCAAAGACGGTGTCCCCATCAGGCTTGCGATCGCTCTCTTGACTGAGACGCCCATAGCTGATCACCCGGCTCCCGTCTTGGTTGATCACGCCAACGACAATGCCCACGCTCTTTTTGTATTGATCAATCCGCTGTTGAAGAATGGTCAGGATTTCAGCGTCGGACGGACGACTTTGAGCAACAGCGACGCGTTGAATTGAACCGGGTCTAAGGCCAAGCAAAATGACAATGAGGAATACTACAGGTCGTTTCTTCATAGACGATCTCCCGAAAATAGTCCACGAAACACACGAACCTCACGAAAGAATTGTACTTTCATCGTTCGTGGCATGCTGTTGCATAGGGGCGATTCTCCCGAAAATAGCCACAGAGGCCAAGAGAGCACAGCGGGACAGCCCGCAGAGATGGAGAGAGGGCTCTCGGTGAACTCTGTAACCTGCGTGACTCCTTAATTTCATTCTTCGTTGCGGTGCACATGGAACATGCGCGGCTCCTCTAAAATCAAGTGCCCGATTATCTCACATCGCGAGTGTTCTTACCCCGTCAAGAATGTGATTACACCGTTCTCCTCTTGCGGCCAAAAGATTTTGCACCAGGCTTTCTGAAACAAGCTAGCGCCTGATGAGCCGCATTTTCTGGCCTTGGCAAGGCCACGCTCCATGCCTCGACAAGGCCTTGCTCCACGCCTCGACAAGGCCAGGTTACAAGCCCCGGCGAGCCCTTGCTCCAAAAAAGGATTTAACAACCGTTAGGACAAACGAACCTGCAATTCAACACACGACCACCCCACAGGCGTGGGTATGATCTGGTGCGTTGCATGAATCACAACGTTGGATCACAACTTCTTCAACAGTTCCTTCCACCGGGCCCAGGCCTCATCACGGGCTTTTTTGTTAGCTTCGGCAGCGTCAGGCATTTCACCTGTGCGCATGAAGCCGTGCCCTGCGCCTTCGTAAATCACCGGCTCGTACCTTTTGCCCAGTTCTTTCATCAGCGCAGCCGTCGGTTCAATCGTTGCATTGACGCGAGCATCGTTGCCGCCATAGAAACCGTAGACAGGGCATTTGATCCGAGCGATTGCTTCTTTCTCTCGCGGGCCTGAGCCATAAAACACGAAGGCTGCTTGAAGCTTCTCTCGATTGGTGGCAAAACGAAACGTCTGACTTCCGCCCCAGCAGAAGCCGGCCACAGCGAGTTTTCCGTTTGCTGCCGGCAGCTTCACCACGTAATCAGCCACCGCGTTCAGGTCAGCCGTCACTTGATCGGGCTGCAATTTGGAGATGGCTTCACGGGCAGCGTCAGCGTTGGGAAAGTCGCTCGTCTTACCGCCGTTGGGCGCTGAGCCGGAAAGCAAATCGGGCGCAATGGCGATATATCCGGCTTCGGCTAACTGATCAGCCACGTTGCGAACCCAATCAGTCAAGCCCTGGTTTTCGTGGATGACAATGATGGAAAGCGCTTTGGTTTTGATCTCCGGATAGACCAGAAACGCGTGGACCGTGCGCTCGCCGTATTTGACCGCTACCCACTCTTGATGTCGCGGTGATTTTTCCAGCTTCTGCCGGAACATATCTTGGGCAAGCGCGGAACCAACCATTAACACAACGACAAAAACAGATGCGAGTCTCATGGAAATCTCCTCAGAAAAAGTGGCACAGGCATTCCTGCCTGTGGCGTTTTTCATCGTTTCTGGGCGTCCTCCCGCACGACATGAACAACTCCTCAGAAAAAGTGGCACAGGCGTTCCCGCCTGTGGCGTTTTTCATCGTTTCTCTCGCGTCGTCCAGACGGCATGTAGAACTCACTTGAGCGACGGTGGATCGCCTTCGCGCACATAGAGGCCAGTAACGGTGAGGGCATTCCCACCATCCGCACAACGTCCGCCATCGTCGTGGACGAGCAGATAACGGCCAATGGGAACGAGGAACATGGAGCAGCTAGAACCTTCAACCTCTGTCACCGTCAGATATGGGTCTGAAGTCAGTCGTACGCGAGCTTCACCCATCCTGAACGGCGCATCCCGAACTGGTGTGCCATCCTTTTCAATAATCTCGACGCTGAAACTGACGATCAGGTCGGCCCCTTGCTGACGCAGGTTGATGGAGGCGCGATTGTCGGGGCGGGTGTAGGCGAGCCAGTTACCAACCAGCGCAGCCGGGCGTACCGGCTTCGCCTCCTCGTCTATTTCCAGGTCGGCAGTGGCAATGATGCCCGCTGTCATTGGTCCGTCCCCTTTCGCCCTGTAGAGCACGCGGACGTATCGCGGCCTATTGCCCTCGTAGAGCATCACCACCACTTGGTCTCCGCCAACGAGATAGGCAGACCTGCGGCATCCCGGATTCGGATTTGGGCAGCCACCGCCTTCGCGCAAAAAGTACGTTTTCGCTACCGAAGATTTGACACGCCCCGGCACCGAGCGGATGCCAAGTTGGGCAACTTGTTCATCCCAAGTGGCTGTCCGCTTGCTCTGCGTTAGAGCCGGCGGATGAACCAACAACAAACATAAACCAAAGGCGATCACGAAACACCATGTCGGAATTGACGTGTGGTAGTTTGAATGCATAGTGCTCCTCTTGTTTGGTTTTAAGTCAAGTAGTGCCGTCCAATATGCAGGCAAAAAAAGCCGAGCAAGGGACCTGCGAAGATCCAAAGCATAAGTCCCCGATGAAAAGGCAAAACATGCTGCTGAAGCGTGATCGTATAGGCGGGGCGATAACGTGCATCTTCCGCACTCTGAGGTTCGATCCACACCCGCAACTTTTCCGCCGCCTGCCAGTCTTGCGGGATGTCGAGAATCTCCTGCCGTTCCGTGGTACCGCTCGTTCGGGCCTGCTTCTCGATGCGGAGATTGGTGATGGCCCGTTCGCCTGGTTTTCCATCGGGCAGGACCGATTCGACCGTAGCGATCATGTCCGCCCATGGTCTTGCCCCGACCGAAGGGGTAACACCCAGCGTCCCTTCGGCGATCAGGCGTATGGGCGACATGTCGGGTTGCACGTTGAATTCGACGGCCTGCTCGATCCGCTGGGTGTGCTGCAACCTTCCACCGGCCAACGGAGCGGTATTGGCGACATCCAGATGCAGGCTCATGACGTTCTGCCCCGAGTAAAAGTTGGCGTACACCGTGTAAGCCATCATCGCGAACCCTGAGAGGATGAGCAGCGAACCGAGGACGTACATCATCGTCCGCATAAGCCGGCGCCGCGTTTGTCCAGCATTTTCTTTACGCCGTTCCTTTTTCATATTGCCTCCTGTTGCAAGCTCCCCAGTTGCCCGATCGGCAAGCCCTGTACACCGGTGGGCAACGGCAGTGTGCTTGCACCTATCAAGTCTCTCCAAGACGTTGCATATTGGTTCATTGTTAACGGAGTCAGTGTATGAAATTCCTGATCACTGTTACTCGTGACGAAGGTGGCATGTTCAACGCTGTTGCGTACGTGACTACGCAAAAAGAGAGCACGCTGTTGACGGCTGGTTCTGAGTTGACACCCACACCCGCCCAGCCAGTAAAGTGGATCATCAGACTGTGCTAGAAGCAGAGATACTCTGTCATCTTGAATCTCATCGTGCGCCCGCCCAACGTTCCGGTTTAGCGGGGACCCGTTGCGCTGGTGGTTGCATGCGGTTATTAGAGCGGTTTGTGAACGAGTTTGCCCTGGGGCGCACGCTTCCAGCGTGCATGAGCCTGCATGATGTGGGACCTCCAGCCAAAGGCAATTGAAAATCGCTCCAGGCCCCGCGCCTCATTCACTTTCAGCCACACGTTCTAACTCTCGAAATGCTGCAGCCCATGCCTTCTCTTGCCAGGCCCGCGCTTCTTCCCACTCAGGGCTGCTGCGCCAACCGGAGTGAACCAAGTGAATACGCGCCCCTGTACCCTCCGGAACAACAATGACAACAACATGGGTCAGTGGATCCGCCGCGTTCGCGAAGGACTTGAACTGCTGGGGACTCCGCCACTGAAACGCCAGCACCTGCCCAGGCGTGATCGCTGTTATCCGACACCCGATTGTGCTGTTGTTTTCGCGATCGTCAGGTTGCCAAAACAGTTCGTACTTGCCACCGACACGCGGTTCAACGTCAGCTACTACAGTAAGCCACTGCTGCAGGAGCGCGTTCGATGTGAAGTACCTGAACGCTTCATCCGGCGATTTGGGAACAAAGACTGACAAATGAATGACCTTGTCAGGCACTGGTGCGACTGGTGAGCGAGCCATCGTCATCATTTCTCCTCCATCAGCGGCTAGACCCGCGAAAACGAACATCAACAAGATGCAGCCGCCACAAAGTGCGTAACTTTGTAACTCCTTTACCTGTGCTGCGGGTTGCGTAGGGCCTTGCAGCTCGCGCATCAGCCGCACACGGAGCGAGCGAAGCGAGCGGAGCGTGTCGGCTCGATGCGCTTGTTAGCCTGCCGTCCAATATCACAAAGCGGTTTCGCCTATTGTTCTCTTCGCAGTTGGACAATGCCGTTGCATATAGCATTTTCCGCAATTTGGCATACGAGGACGACACCACTCCCGTCCAATCTCCCACGCAGCCAAATCAAAAATGCCATGGTATTCAGGGTTCAATTCTCGGGCTGTGTAGATGATTTCTTCGTTTGACGCACCTTTACGGATAAGACCAAGGCGTTCAAAAACGCGACGAACTTATACATCAGCCCAAATGTCAATCGTGAATTTATCGCTGACCTGTACTTTGAAATCACGGACAAGGATGTTGGCAGCCATTGTAGCAATCTTCGGGCCTGCTCCGTGAAACTCCAAAAAACCTCTTACAATAGTTGCGCTGCTGGGTTGACCTTGCCAGATTCGAGCCGCATCTCCTGAATACTGCTCTCGAATGTGCTGAATGGCTGAATAGAAGATACCCGCCATCGCCTCTTTCAGTCTATGAAGTGGTGAACCTTGGATGAATAGCGAGGTAACCTTCCCCTGCGAAAGAGATGCCAGATCATCAAATTCAAACGAGCCTAGCCTTTCTTTGAAGCGATAGGGCACTGACCAACACTTTTCTGCTTGCCATTGCCTATCCATCAAGCAAGCGGTAAAAAAGCGTGCGGATAATGTTCAATGTCATTCAAAAGAGCATCGGCAACTGAATCACCAGTGAACAGATTAGTCTCGCGAGGTTGCGACAGTAGTTCTTCGCTACGCTTTTTGAGAATGCCATGAATGGCTTTTGCGCTCATCATCAAAAAGAGGCTGAAGTGACCTGCCCCGTAGGCACGCTAACGGCCTAGGCTTAACCTGCGGTGAGCCGAGCACAGCGAGGCGAAGCAGTCAGGTGCAAGCGCTTGTTAGCCCGCCGCTTCTCCCAAATTATGCAAACTCCGCAATGGCTACTTGTCGCTTCCTTGCAAGACTGTGACGATGTAGTTTGATACGCTCAATCCCATGCAGCGTTTCTGCCGTGAAATAACTCTCGCCACAATGCGGACAAGCGACCAAGGGAATATTTTCGATCACAAGCAGATCATCACCCTTGCCATAACTACGAGTGACATATCGAATGCGTGCGCCCTCTTTTCCACAAATTTCACAAATCATAGTGTTCACCTTCATAAACGATACACCGTGATAATCACCAATTTGCCTCTCGGACTAATTTTTATCACCGCAACCATCTCATCGCCTGAAACCGTCTGCCCTTTGACCAGATACTTCCATTCACCGCTGGCTATATCTTTCTGACGTTCGAAAATCTCGCCTGTGAGCAGGCACCTTTCCACATCGAAGATGCTCAATCCATCATCGCTCATTTCTTCTTCCGCGTGCAGGGTCATCACATATTGGCGGCGGCGAACCCTGTCGCGGATTTTGTTCAAGATGCGTTGCAACACAGCCTGCTCCTATCGTTGCACGAGAATTGTAACAGACTGCGCAAGACACGGGGGCTAACGACTCCGGTTCAGCGGCGGGCCACGCAGCGCCGGCCGCTGCAACCGACGGTTAGCCTATCGTTCCTCTCCCATCGCTTCTTTTATCGTGTGGCAAGCCACATCACCACGGGTGATCAACTGTGCCTGAAATGCAAGCACCTTCAAAATAATGTCATCCTTTATCTCGTCACGTTTCCTCGCAATCAGCTCCTTAGCTTCAGAGAATCTGCCAGCACGACGCAGCAGGTCTACTAAGATAG
>JANWZE010000046.1 GCA_025054955.1 Blastocatellia bacterium
CAACCAATAACTGCTAACCTCAGGTCGGAAAACAGGACTCGCTTCAAAGAGGATTGCGACCTGACTGGAACCGCAAATCCAGTCAGCCGGAAAGGTTTACTGTCGGAAAACAGGACTCGCTTCAAAGAGGATTGCGACGGCTCAAATGAGCCGTTTCCGACTAGGCCGAATTCGCAGGTCGGAAAACAGGACTCGCTTCAAAGAGGATTGCGACCGGAACCCAATTATTTCGTCTGGCCTTTGAACGACGGTTAATGTCGGAAAACAGGACTCGCTTCAAAGAGGATTGCGACACCGCAATGTTCGCTAGTTCAGTCAACAACACTAGAAGTCGGAAAACAGGACTCGCTTCAAAGAGGATTGCGACTGTTTCTCTTTCGGCGTGAGCGGTTTCGTGGTGTTAGGTCGGAAAACAGGACTCGCTTCAAAGAGGATTGCGACTTCAGAATCTCCTTTTCAGTGTCAACGCAGCGATAGGTCGGAAAACAGGACTCGCTTCAAAGAGGATTGCGACACGATATGCCGCGCAACGATCATGTCCGGCATGTCCTTAAGTCGGAAAACAGGACTCGCTTCAAAGAGGATTGCGAGGGAAAGAAAAGGAGCCAGGAGTCAGGAGGGGGATTCAAGCCTTGCTTTGGAATGGATTGACATCACAAGGCGGGCGGCCACAGCGAGCCGCCCCTACAGTTTGACACAGGCGCTTCAAAGAGGATTGCGAGGGAAAGAAAGGCGCCAGGAGTCAGCAGACAGGAGTCAGGAGAGGGAAGTCAAGTTTTGAGCGTTCGTGTTCGGTAAGCTGGCAGCATGCAAGTCAGGAGACAGAAGCCAGAAGCCAGGATCGCTCGTCTGCTAAGGCGCACCACGCGCAAAGAAAAGAACTCACACGGAGACACAGAGAACACGGAGAGGGTCAGTTGGCCGCCTCTTTGTGTTCTTAGTGTCTCTGCGAGGAAATGATCTTCACGAGAATTGCGCACGAGCTGAGCCACGCCACGTACAATGAAAAGAACTCACACAGAGTAGGTGGACAAAAGTTCTGGGACACTTTGGGGGACGAGACGTTGTGGAGCGCGGTAACGTGGCACCGCTTTCCGGCCAACGCTGCGACACGTCGCAGCACTCCAAAAACGCCACGAACTTTTTACTGTGCTCTCCAATCGCTGCCTGCGAACGCGCCCGTCTCGGCGCTTCTCCAAACGCCACTCTGCTTTGACCTGCTCGTTGCACGTCTGGCGACCTGTTGTTTCCACCTCCGGCGCAAGCTGACCTTGGGCCTTTTCCGTTCCAGACGTTGCACGTCTGGCGACCTGCTGGCGAACCGCTTGCCCGGCCTCTGGAGAGTGACCCACCATGATGACGATGTGGGCCAATTTTTCACACTTTGCCGGAGGACGTCACACAAACTGCTCAAAATGGCGGCCGCGGCTGACCGGCTGGGCCGATAGCCAGTCAACTCCTTCCCATGCAGTGGCCAAACCAACCGTAACAAGCTCCTGCCTCCGAAAAAAGAAACGCCAAACTTCAGGGCACGCTGCAAACGTGCGCTGCTGGCGTCAACTCATTCGCAAACCGCTCTATTGGACAAGTTGTTCATAGACCCGACGAATCTCGCTTGTGTGCATGCGATAGTCCTGCTGCCACGATTCAACTGACGGCGCATCACACAGCCGCGCCAGATGAGTAAGCTGTTGGTGATTAGCCGGCACAATTGGCCTCGGACGATCATAGAGCAGCCGCAGCGCATGATCGGCCAGCCGCAAGAAGGCATATCCATCATACAGGATGCGGCGCTGCTGTTCATCAATGACGCCGCATTCAGCCAAGTGATTTATTAACGGCAATGTGCCCCGCTCGATTGGTTCGGGAATTTGATGCTTCAACTGCAGGAACCGTGTAGCAAAATAGACATCGAGCATGCCGCCCACGCCGTACTTCAGGTGACGATGAATCATGCCGCGGGCTTTTTCCTGTTCCAGCCGCTGACGCATCGCGCGCACCTCGTGAGCCAGTTCTGCTGCGCGGCCGGCGTGCGCCTGCCATAGCGACGACTGCAATTCCTGCTGAATGGCCATTGCCAACTCGCGCGGGCCGATGACCGGATAGGCTTTCAAATAAGCCAGGTGTTCCCAGGCAGCGGCGCTCTGACGGACATACCGGAAAAAGGCCGACCGGCTGCTGGCCAGCGGACTGCTCTTGCCATCGGGTCGCAAGCGCAGGTCAACGCTGTAGAGAAATCCTTCGCGGGTGATGGTTGATAAGATGTGCACCACCTGCGCCACCAACATCGAATAAAAATCCTCGGCGCTTGTCTCTCTTACGGGGCTGCCTGATGCGTCATCATAGATCACCATCAGGTCTAAGTCTGATCCATAATCCATGCCGTTATGGCCCAGGCGTCCCAGCCCCAAGATCACATACGGCAATCCGTGCAGCGCGACGCCGAACTTTTGTTCGAGCTGGCGCCGAGCCAGCTCGCAGGCCACATGCAGCGAGGCATGAGCTAATGCTGTTTGCAATGCGTTGCTTTGTCGCAGCGAAATGCTGCCCGTGATGTCCAGATACCCGATCTGGAGTAACTCTTCATGCCACTGCCGACGCAGCGCATCCAAGCACAACGATGGATCGCTCAGTGGATCACCCACTGCTTGACGGAGGCGTCCAAGGTAAGCCGACGCCGTCGGCATCGGCGTTGTCTCGTCGGTCCACGCCAGCCGACCGACCAGCAGCGGGTGCGCGATCAGCAGTTGCGAAAAGTACTGACTGACGCCAAAAAAGCGAATGAGCCGTTGCACCGTCGGCAAAAACGCTTGCTCCGGAAGGCCGGGCAAGCGGGCGCCAGCGCCATCTTCGGCCAGCGCGTGGCTCAACGATTGGGCAAACGCGACCAAGTTTTTGATGGCTCGATCTTCATTTAACGTGATGGCCAGTGTGGCCGGCACAAGCTCGCGGAGCGCCGCTCGATTCTCAGGCGAGGCCTGTAGCGCCACAGCCACCTGATCAAGCGCGGTCTGCAACGGCGCGCGCGTCGAATCCAACGCCGGCTGAGGCGGCACGAGCGACTGTGCGGGCGATGGTGGATAACGATCAAAGAGGTTCTCAAACACGGCTTTGACATACGACATGTGTCGCTTGAGATCGCTAATGAAGCGTTCAGCGGGCGATTCATCAGTTACATAACCGAGCCGTCGCGCGAGCATGGCCAGTCGTTGCGGCTCAGCCGGCACCAGATGGGTGCGCATGCCGTGCTCCATTTGCAGGTGATGTTCAACCGTTCGCAAAAACGTATACGCCTCGGATAAGCGAGCGCGGTCGGCATCGGTGATGAGCGATTTGTCGGCCAATCGTTGTAACCCCATCAACACCTGACCAGTGCGCACCCACGGCTCTTGACCGCCGGCGTACACCTGAAGCGCCTGAACGATGAATTCAATCTCGCGGATGCCTCCCGGACTCAGCTTGACATTGATGCCACGTTGAATCTGGCGCGTCTGGCGATCAATTTTGTCTTTGATTCGTCGAATCTGCGACAACACCTCCGGCAATGGCTCTGGCCGATAAATTTGATCGGTGATTGCTGCCAAGAAGCGTTGCCCCAACGCCTTGTCGCCGGCTGATGGCCGGGCGCGAATCAACGCCTGCCGCTCCCACAACGCTGCCACGTGTTGATAATAGTGGACGGCTTCGTCGAGCGAGATAGCCACATCGCCGGCTCGGCCATACGGACGCAGACGCAAATCAATCCGATAGATGGCGCCGTGCTCGCCCACGCCGCCCATCAACGAAGTGATGCGCTCGGCCAGTTTGATGAAAAATTCCTTGTTGCTCACCTGAGCTGTGGCCGTTTGACCGTTGTGTGAGTAGAGGTAGAGCAGATCAATATCGGAAGCATAATTCAATTCCTGGCTGCCCAGCTTACCCAGCGCGACAATGGCAAAACTGGCTGGCGCGAGCCGACCTTGTTCGTCTCGCACCTGCGGCGCGCCATACTGATTGACGAGCTGCTGCCAGCTTGACCAGAGCACGCGCTGCAACAACACATCGGCCAGCGTGGATAGCTCCAGCGTCGTTTCAGTCAACGTGGCCAACTTCAAACAATCGCGCAGGTAGATGCGCAACCACTCACGTCGCTTGAATCGCGACAAAATGGCCGCCTCGCTCAAATCGGAGTGAATGGCAGCAAATCGGCCCAACTCCTCAAACAACTCTTCTTCTGATTTGAGCCGCGTCAGATCGCGGTCGTTATCCAGCCACTCGATATAGGCCGGATAGTGAAGCATCGTCTCGGCCAGAAACGGACTGTGCGAGGCCAGCACCAGCAGCCGCGCCATCAGCGAAGGTTTAGCCATCGCTCGCTCGACCATCTCTGGCGATTGTTGATGAAGCCGCTCGATGAATCGGCGCGCCGCCGAAGGATCAGGCAGTGTGGCGAGCAATTGCTCAGGCAATTTCAAGTGTGTGACCATTGCCGCTCGTCAGCGATTGTACTGACGTCGTCGGCAAGATTCAATGCGGAAAGCAGCGCCGGTCGCAGCCGGGAACGCCTCTGCCGGCGACAGCGACATTCAGCGTGCGCGGCGCGCCAGGCGCAATCGCTTCGGCGCCGTCTCGTTCAATCGAGTGGCGCGGCAATTGTCATCAGCATGCGTGGAGCGCGAGACGGAGCTCTCTGGCCTCCTGCACTCGGATAGCTTCCGTCTCGCGGCTCGACTGAAAAGGCGCTATTGAGTGATCTTGAAATTGGCGTCGCTCGTGTCGCTGGCTGAGCCATCGTCGCTGGCCACGCGGATGCGACACTTGGTTGACGCCGCGCTATTGACTGACCATTGAATCGAGCCGGTGTTAGCCAGACCGCTGAACAATGGCGTGTAATTTCGGCCGCCGTTGGTCGAGAGGCTGATGCTCACCGTGCCGGTCACATTCGTCGAGCTCCACTGAATGGTCTGGACCGTCCCCACGCGCCATGTCTCGCCACCATTAGGAACCAACACGGTGATCGAGGGCGGCGGTGGCGGCGGTGGCGCGTCGCTAATCGTGAAGTTCGCGTCGCTGACATCGCGGATCGTGCTATCGTTGCGGCTTTGCACTTCAATACGCGCCTGGGTGGTAGCTGGTCCCGTCACCGTCCACTCGAACGATCCGTCGTTGGCCGTGTTGCTCGTCAAGGTGGTGTAGGTCGCACCGCCATCGCGCGACAACCGAATCCTGACATTGCCGCTGACGCCATTGGAGGTCCAGCGAATCACTTGAACGGAGCCAACTGGCCAATTCTCCCCGCCATTGGGCGCAATGAGGGTGATGCCTATGGGTGGCGGCGGCTCACTGATACTGAAGTTGGCATTGCTGACATCGTTGATAGCAGGGTTCGCCAGGCTGGTAATCCTGATGCGGGCTTGAGTGGTCGCTGCGCCGGTGACCGTCCAACTTTGGGAACCGTCGTTGGCCGTGTCGGCAAACAGCGTTTCATACGTGCTGCCGCCGTTACGCGATAGTTCAATCTTTACATTGCCGGTGACGCTCACCGATGACCAGGTGATGGTCTGCGTCGAGTTGATCGGCCAGTTCTCGCCGCCGTTCGGCGCCGATACGTTGATGCTCGGTGTTGATGAAACAACCGATAGGCACGCGGCTGCTTCGGCAATCGGACGGATCAAATCAATCGTGCGCTGATGAAAGACCATGCTGATGCCGCCGCTGGTCAGATGGCAATAACTCATGATCGTGCCAAGTGTGGCCACCGATGGACCGCTGTAACAGCCTGCCTCCTGTCCGTAGCACATATCAATCGGCGGATTGTAGCAATGCGTGTGGGGACTGCCAAAGTTGTGTCCCACCTCGTGAGACGTGACAAACGTATCCCACGCATAGCCGGAGACCGGGAAGGTCAAATTGCCGTAGATATTGCTCACGCCGTAGCCATTCGAGGTGCTGCACAGCGCGTTCAGGTAGGCGATGCCACCATAGTTGGTTACATTCGCGTTGGCGAGCAAGTGGGCAACGTCGCGTGAGACATTGCCGCGATTGTTGATCACATACGTGCGGTAGCTGGCCAGTTGCGCGCTGGAGCTGGTCTCGTTATCAGTGAATGGGTCTTGTGTTGTCCAGATGGTCAGCGTGCTGATGCGCAACTGCGTGTTGATGTCGCGCTCGTAAATGACCGACAGAGCGCCGATCAAGTTGGTCGCATAAGCGGAGGCTGTCGTTGTGTTGCTGCCGAACACGTAGCGATAGAGGCTGTAATTGACATCGAGCATGACATCTGCTTCGAGTCGGTCGGCGCTCATCGCGCCCAGTGGCCCGTCCCATCCTTGACGAAACCGCTCAATGAAGGCGCGGTTCTCCGGCAGCAAATCAGCGCCGCAAAAATTGTCCAACGGATAGCGCGGCAGCGCCTGGGCTGGCACGACAACGTGCTCGCCCCGTCGTTGCGTTGGCATGATGTAGATCATCTCGCCTGCCGATTCAATCACTGCGAGAAACGAGTCTGCTTGCACCGATAAGAACATGACGCCGTCGCCGCCATCTACAGGACGACCGCGGTAGTATCTGATCTCAGGCGGCAGCAGTGGCAGTGGCCCATCATCGCTCATAGCCATCAGCCGCGCTTCAGGCGTAAACACGTCGAACGGCTCTAGACGAAAATCTCCATAAACACCACGGCCCATCGGCACATGTTTGAGCACCACAGGGTGGTCATCCCTGCTCGCCAGCTCGCCTCGCAGTTGAACAGCTCGCGCGCCGCTGATGCCGGTGTCTGCGCTCACATCCTCGCCGTACTCAAGCGACCAGCTCAGGCGAGCTGAGACAGCTTGGTTGACCGATTCCCCAGCCAAGATGGCCATCGCCGGTATGCCATACAGCAATCCGAGACTGCCCAGAACAAAACTAATCATCGTTCGCTTCATCGCTGGATGCTTCATCAGGATTCTCCTTCAAGGCGTCAACAGGCATAGCTAGCACGCGCAGCCTATAGGCCTTAGTAGTCATTCGTATAATCCCTTTTCCGTACCCCCAGGAACGATTTTTTGAGCAAACGGCATGCCACATACGCATTTGGAGTGCGCCGAACACGAAGGGACTCGCAACTGGCTTGTGAAATTTAATTTAGAGCATTGTGACTGAACTGCCCGTGAGATTCCTCCCAAGCCACGTTTTTCATCTTTGGAACCTGCGATGAGTCACATGTTGCAGCAACGAACAATTGGTTTATAATCCGCGCTCCGAATATGCCAACGTCAACCCTCACTCATCGTCCCTTTGGTGATCTTCAGCAATTTGTCGCTTTTCTCGAGCAGGTTGGCGAGCTACGCCGCATCTCGGTTGAAGTTGATCCGGTGTTGGAAGCCCCGGAAATCGCTATGCGCGTGGTGCGGCAGGAAGGTCCAGCCTTGTTGTTTGAACGACCGACCGGCGCTGCCTATCCGCTGGTGATGAATCTATTCGGCTCGATGAAGCGCATCGAGTATGCACTGGGACGGCATCCAGAGCAGATTGGTCAGGAACTGGTCCAGATGCTGCACCGGCTGAATCCACCGTCATTGAAACGGCTGTGGCAGGCGCGAAGACTGCTGTGGCGCGGCCTGGCGATGCGGCCTAAGCTGGTCTCATCGGCGCCGGTTCAAGAAGTGGTCGAAGCGCCTGATTTGGATCGGTTGCCCATCCTGAAATGTTGGCCGCGCGATGGCGGCAGGTTCATCACCTTCGGCCCGACGCTGACACACGATCCGCGAACAGGACGACGCAACTTCGCCCTCTACCGGCTGCATGTTTACGCCAAAGACCAAACCGGCATGCACTGGCAGAGCATGAAAGGCGGACGCGCCCATTACTATGAAGCTGAGCGCATGGGGCAACCACTGGACGTGGCTGTGGTGCTTGGCGGCGATCCGATCCTGATGCTGTCAGCCATCTTGCCGCTGCCCGAAGACTTCGACGAAATCGGGTTTGCCGGATTTCTGCGCGGCGCGCCAACGCCGATGGCACGCGGTCACGCGACGAACCTGCTTGTGCCCGCTCATGCCGAAATCATTCTGGAAGGCGTCGTGCCGCCCATCGAGCGGCGCATCGAAGGCCCATTTGGCGATCATTTTGGGCACTATTCGGAGGCTGCCGAGTTTCCCGTCTTCCACATCAAGTGCTTGACGCGCCGGCGCCATCCGCTTTATCCGGCCACCGTCGTCGGCAAACCGCCGCAAGAAGACAAGTACATGGGCTTGGCCTGCGGCGAGATGATCGGCCCATTGATCAAGGTCATCAACCCAAACATCGCCGATATGCACGCGCACGTCGGCGCCGGCTTTCACAACCTGCTGAGCGTCTCGCTCCGAGAGCGTCACCCCAAAGAAGTCATCAAAACGGCGCTGTCGCTGATGGGCACAGGACAACTCTCATTGACGAAAGTGATGATCCTCGTCGGCGAGGAGGTGAACCCGCGCGACTTCACTGCATTGCTGCGCGAATTGTGGTTTCGCTTCGAGCCGAAAGAAAAGATGTTGCTGATACCGGTTGCGCCGCTGGACACGCTGGATTACACCTCATTCACCATGCACGTCGGCAGCAAGCTCATCCTGGATGCCACCGGCGAGCCACTCACGCGCCAGCCGCCGCCCCACACTGTGAACGATCCGCGCGCGCTCGATCAGCGAATCACTGGCTACAAGTTGCTGGACGGCGGTTTCCTCGTCGTCGTTGTTCAGCGGGATCCGCACGATGTCCTCCAGAAATTGATTCGATGGAACGAACTTGGCCCGGTCAAATTCATCACGGCGGTCAGCAACGATGTGAATCTGGAAGATGAAGAGAACCTGTTGTGGGGAATTTTCACGCGCTTTGATCCGGCCCGCGACATGCTGTTTGAAGAGATGACGTTCATCGGCGCGCGCCCCGTTTACAGCGGTCGCATCGGGATTGACGCGACGTGGAAAGAAGGCTACCCGCTGCCGGTCGAAATGGACGAAGCAATTGTTCGCAAAGTAGACGCGCGGTGGCACGAGTACTGGCGGTGATCCCTGTGCAACCACGAAGCCAGTGCGCCTTCTCGCCCTCCAATGGCACAAACCAACGCCGGCTATGAATTTGTTTGACGAACAGAGAACAGCGCCGTGACAAGAAGCGTCCAAACTCCGATTTGTTCCTGGCACGGCTGGCGCGTGATCAGTTACCGCTCGGCCGCTGCTCATGGAGTGAATCGCACGCGCGAGCCGAAAATGTCTAACTCGCGTCGGCGTGTGTCGCTCCACACGGGATAAGCCACATTGCCGTAAACGGCCAGCGCATTGTAGTCGCCGATGAAGCTACCCTGATATACCCGATCATCGCGTGGATTGAACGACTGGGTGTTCACTTTGAGATTCGGCTCAAATGTGAGGCCGCCGTCGGTCGAGCGCGTGATGTAGACATCCAGGATCAGATTGTTTCCGTCAGCGCGCCGATCATAAAACATCACGACGATCTGGCCGTTGGTCGGATCAACGGCGATCCACTGAAAGAACTGGTCCCGCCCATTGCCGACCGGATCATCGTTGATGCGGATCGGTTGACTCCACGTCTGGCCGCCGTCGGTCGAGCGCACGAACAGAATATCGGCATCGCCGTTTCGCGCGTCTGACCAAGTCAGATAGAGATTGCCTCGATGCGGACCGTTGCTCGTATCCGCGGCCATCGAAGGGTAACTGCTGACGCGGAAGCCGCCATTCAACAACCGCCGACCGGTGTCCGGGTCAAGTGTGCCAATGATGTTGACGCCGCCGACAGCCGGACGGTCTCGCTCAAACGTGACGCCGCCATCGAGCGACCGCGTGATGCGATGGAATGTCCCCAATTGCCACACTACATAGACTTCGCCGTTGGGACCGACGACCGGCAACGAAAATTGCTGTGAGCCAGCGCGGCGTAAGACCAGCGGCTCAGAGAACGTCTGCCCGCCATCGGTCGAGCGCGAAAACATGATGGCTGCGCTTTGCGCGGTGAAGCTGGTCCACGACACGTACACATGATTCACGTAAGGGCTAGCGGGATTACTATCAGCCGCGATGAATTCCTTGTCCTCGAACGGCGCGCCTGGCTCGCGCAGGTGCTGCACGACAGCAACAGGCGCGCGGAACGTCTGGCCGCCATTGATTGATTTCGAGACGAACACACCGTTATCGGAGAGCGCCCCGGTGCTACTGACGTTGAACGCGATGAAGCTGTAATAGAAATTTCCTTGTGCATCAGCGGCGATGCCGGGATCGGACGAATTGCGCAGACCCGACGGCAACGGCACGGTCGTGGCTCGCCACTGTTGTCCGCCGTTCATGGTGTAATACACGCCCATCCTCGCCGATTCATTGGCGCCGGCGACGATATTCTGCGGATTGACCGGATTGATGGCGATAAACGGCTCGTTTTGTCCGGCGCCGCGCGGTGTGTCGCTGTTGAGCCGGAATTCAGCCTCCAGTTGCCCTTGCAGGTAGGCTATCAGATCGCGTGGCTGCTCCATCTCTTCGTCTTCTTCGATGTAGGACATCTCCTCGTGAATCATCTCAGCGTTGGCAGCATCAATCTGACGCGAGTCCAGCACGACCGCTAATTGTCCTGTGCGAACACTGATCACAAACGTGACGTCTCTCTTCTCCTGAGCGGCGCGGTCTTGCCACGCTTCAGCCTGCTCAGGCGTCAAGAGTTTCAACACACGCAACGAAGCAATCTCAGGATCATAAGGAATTCGTATCAGCACGCTGGCGTCAGCCAGATGAACCACATCATCGGGCACAGCAGCCTCCGGATCAGCAGGCTGCAACGGCAACACAAAATCGAATGTGCCTTCAGCCAGCGTCTGGCCCGAGCGCGACAGCGCCTGATACATGTAGCCGTGCTGCGCGCTGGCGCCGACGCGATGCACAAGACCGTGAGCTAATCCATAGCTGCCCACAGCGGGCGTTTCCGTCGCTGCATCGAATCTGACTTTGACAACCAGAATCATGGGCATATCAGGCGACTCAATCGGTTCACCAAGCTCCGCCGCGTTGACGGCATTCGTGTGGGCTTGCGCCTGCTCGCTGATGCCGCCGCCCATCAAGAGCGCAACAAAGATAAAGCCCATCAGCAGCACGAGCCAGAAAAACGCAAGCCAGCGAAATCGGTTGAGGGAGTGATTGCGCATTACGGTGTTCGTCTCCTTCCTGCATTGATGGATCAGCTCGGAGCGCGCCGATTCGGACCGCCGAGCCAGACCTATGGTAGCCCATCGGACATCTCGGATCAACTGAATGATCCCAGATAGCGAACATCGTCGCTGTGTCAGTAGCCTTCTGGGCTGTTTCATTCTACAATCCCGCAGCCAACGGCACAAAGAAATCATCAATCCGGGAGAATGCAATGATGACTGTTCACAACATCAACCGAGCAGTTGCGCTGATCGTCGTCTGCGCATGGATGATAGGCAACGCATGGGCTGCGCCCGGCGTTCGCATCATGCCGCCGAATCGCGCGACGTGGCTCATTGATCAACGATTCGATCTGCGCGTGGAAGCCAGTGGGTTCAGCGGCACGCTCAACGAAGCGTCATTTCAGATCACCATCAACGGGCAGGAGATCAACCGGCTCTTTCCCGGCAAGGCGACGTTCGATGCCGCCAGCCGGTCGGTCACGCTGCGTCAGATTTCATTTTCCACACCCATGCGCAACGCGGAGATCAAAGCCACGGTCACAGCCGGTCAGGAATCGGCCACGGCCAGCGTCCGGTTCGACGTCGTTGATTTTCGCGGAAAGAACCGACCTGTTCGCAACGTGATCATCATGATCGGTGATGGCATGGGGCTGGCGCACCGCACGGCTGCGCGGATTCTGGCCAAAGGCGTCACTGAAGGAAAAGCCAATGGCCTACTGAACATGGACACGATGCCTGTGACTGGCCTCGTGATGACTTCATCGCTGGATGCGTTGGTGACCGATTCAGCGCCCGGTGCCGATAGCTATTCAACCGGCAATAAGGCGAACAACAATCAGGTCGGCGTCTTCCCCGATAACACGCCACACGCCTTTGACAATCCGCGCAAAGAACATCTGGCCGAGTACCTTCGACGGTACGATGTCAAACGCGGTGGCGGTAAAAGCCTGGGCCTGGTCACGACGTCTGATGTGGCCGATGCAACGCCGGCAGGTTTTGCCGTTCACACGTCCGACCGCGGCGCGGGTTCAGGCATCTGTGATATGTTCTTCGATGAACGCAGTCGCAGCGGATTGACGGTGCTCATGGGCGGCGGACGTCAATGGTTCCTGCCCGCCGGCACGAGCGGCTCGGCGCGGTCGGCCAGCACCGATCATCCAGACCACAGTGACCCGACACGTCATCTGTTGCAGGAATTCATCGCTGACGGCTGGACCTACGTGCAAGACAAAGACGAGTTGACTGCTCACGCCGGCCAAGCGACCAAGCTGCTCGGTTTGTTTCACCTCGGCAATATGAATGTAGCCTTCGACAAGCTGCGACTGGGCGATCCCAACGTGGTCGCCGATTTTCCGCGCCAGCCTATGCTCGACGAGATGACGCGGGCAGCGATCCAGGTGCTGAACAAAAATAAACAAGGTTTTGTCCTGATGGTCGAAGGCGCCTCGATTGACAAACAGGCGCACCAGATGGATAGCGAACGCTGGCTGTGGGATGTCATCGAATTTGATCGAGCGGTCGGCGTGGCCCTGGAATTTGCTCGACAGGATGGGCGCACGTTAGTGATCGTCACGGCTGATCACGAGACCGGGGGCGTCACGCTCAACGGCGTGGGCAATCCGGCGCTGCGCGAACAACTCGGCATCCACCCCGATGCCGCAAGCGATTATCCACAAGCATACCGCGATTATCCAAACTACACCGACGCCAACGGCGACGGCTATCCGGATCATCCAGACCCGACGAAAAAACTGATCATCGGCTACGGCGCTGGCGTCAATCGCACCGAAGATTACCTGTCCAACCCTCGACCTGTCGCTCCAACCAGAGTCAAAGACGGCGTCGTCCAACCAAATCCTGAGCGCGATCCCAATGGAACATTCATCAGCGGCCAAATTGAAAACGGCGCCTCCAAAAACCCAACGGTACGGCGACAATCTGTGGCTGTGCATACGGCCTGTGATGTGCCGCTCTCTGCCTTCGGTCCAGGCGCTCATCTGTTCACCGGCGTGCAGGATAATACCGACGTGTTTTTCAAAATCATGTCAGTGGTAGGCGGGAAGTATTGATCCAACGACCAATTGCGCTCTTCGTCACGATGGTTCACAACCACCAATGCTCAATCAACGGAGAATTGATCATGAAAAAACAGATGCGAATATTCAGGCTGCTGCTCTGGTTCGCCACCATAAGCAGCGTCATCCTGGGATATACCCCTGGCCACTACGCCGAAGACGGCCAAACTTCAAAACCAACAGTTGAAGAACGTCTCGAAGCCATCGAGCAAAAACTCCTGGCCTTAGAACGGCGACTCGATGAGGTGTTGAAGTTGGCTCAGTCTATCGCCAACGCCACGTCGGCTTCAACGCCGCTCAGCTTGGATCAGCGCCTGGCGGCCATTGATCAACAGATTCATCGGCTGGAGCAACAGCGAACGCCGGAAACAAATGTTGCCGCCGCGCCACGCACCCCTCAGCCTGTGGTGACAGCCGACGAGGACGGATTTTCGCTTGGCTCAGCCAACGGCGATTTCCGGCTAAGACTGCGCGGCCTTCTTCAAGCCGACGGACGCTTCTATTTTGGCGACCGGCAACAACCCGCTGCCAATACCTTCCTGTTGCGTCGCGTTCGCCCTATCTGGGAAGGCACGCTGCTGAAGCATTTCGCCTTCCGTGTCATGACCGATTTTGGCGGCGGTCAGGCCGTGCTTCAAGACCTCTATGTGGACACGCTCTTTTGGCCGCAAGCCCGCTTTCGCGTTGGCAAATTCAAAGTGCCGATTGGATTGGAACGGCTTCAATCCTCATCGGACATCCTCTTCATCGAACGCGCCTTGCCGACGGCGCTCGTGCCCAATCGCGACGTCGGCGTGCAACTGCACGGTGACCTTGCCGGCGGCGCGTTCAGTTACGCGGTCGGTGTGTTTAACGGTGTCGTGGACGGCAATAGCGGCGATTTCGACGACCGAGACGGCAAAGATGTAGCAGCCCGTGCCTTTGCCCATCCGTTCAAGACCAGCGCGATACCGTTGTTGCACGGCTTGGGGATTGGCTTGGCGGCCAGCGTCGGACATCAAGCGGGCAGCGCCACCGCGCCGGCCTTGCCTGTTTACCGAAGCACCGGACAGCAACCATTCTTTCGGTATCACGCCGACGGCACAATGGCTGGGACCACGATCGCTAACGGTCGCCGCCTTCGCATCTCCCCGCAAGCTTATTACTACGGCGGGCCGTTCGGCCTCATGACAGAATATGTAAGCTCGTCGCAAGAAGTCCGACGCGCCGGTGCGATAGCTCAGATTGATAACCATGCCTGGCACGTGTCGGCTTCTTATGTCTTGACCGGCGAGAAGGCCTCCTTTGGAGGCGTCAAACCGCATCACTCACTTGATCTACAAACCGGACACTATGGCGCCTTTGAAATTGCTGGCCGCTACAGTCAACTCACGGTGGATCGCGAAGCGTTCCCGATCTTTGCCAACCCTCAGGCGGCGGCTCGTCGAGCGGATGCGTGGGGCGTCGGACTGAATTGGTATTTCAACAAAAATGTCAAACTCATGTTCAACTACGAGCAGACAACCTTCGATGGTGGGGCGCTCAACCGCGACCGAGAAACGGAGAAAGCGATTCTCAGTCGCTTACAGTTTTTGTTTTAGAGCGTTTTCAAGTGCATTTAGCCTGGCGGTCCTGCATCTTGCGGGCTGATGCACGCTGCAACCGTGCGCCTCCCAGGATAAACTCATTGACAAACTGCTCTGGTGCTGGTTTGTTGTTGGAAGCAATGCCGCAATTGTCACGAGGCAACATCGCGGCGACGCAGCGGCGGCTCTTGCTGGCGGCTCTCTTCCGATTCGAGGAGTTCGGTTGTATGTTCGGTCAGCGACATCGGCTCATACGATGGCGGTAGTGCTGTGGTGGCGGTTGGAGCCGTCAATGATCGTCGCGCGTGCATTGCTGGCCCTACTTGCTCCTGTGGGGGATTCAACGTGCGGTGCAGCCGCCATGAACCGAGCAGCAGTGTTACCCATCCTGTCACGCCAGATAACACACTGAAGAGCATCAGCACTTTGTCGAGTTTCGCCGACGAAACCAACGGCATGGGCAACAGGCAAAGCGAACAAACAGCCAGCAGAATGATACCGGTGACAAGCGTTTGATGGGCGGCGCGCGCGTTCGACGTGAGCCGCATGATCTCCAGCTCAGGCGGTTCATGCGCTGTCAGCAACGTGCCGCATTGACGGCAGAAACGCGATTCTACCATCACATCAGCATGACATGTCGGACAGGTTGATAACCGGCCAGCTTGTCGAGCCAGCGCCACGATGGCTTCGGCTTCGCGTTCAAGCGTTTGCCGGTCGCCGTCGGTTGCTAGGAGTCCGTATTGGCTTTTGACTGTGTAGGCGAATGTCACCTGCGTCGCTCGCTCGCCAAGCGGCTTCAATCCAAGGACCAACGATTGAGCGTAATCCAGGATATTGGAACTCATTTCACTACGCGCTCGCCGCTTCGCCATGAGCGGCTGATCACTGACAACGCGATAGCCGAGTCGCTCCAGCGCGGCATACAATCGCGGACGCACTGAGTCAGGCTCGCCCGGCAGCGCCAGCGCCACTTCATGCTCAAACTCGGTATTCAGCCCGTTACTCATCAATACGAGTAGTTCTGCGCCCATTGGATGCCTCCTTAATCAACGCACATCACAATTCAGACAATTTAATGATACGTCATCCCAGTACGATTTGCCACCGAGACACGTTCCTCAACGTATGTCGCTTGTGCTAGTCTGAAACCAACTAGTTCCGAAAAAGGCCACGTGTAGGTCACGAGCCAGGAGCCAGGGAGATAAAACCAATAGTCCAGAGAAAGGCCGTGTGGGAGTCAGGAGCCGGGGGCATAAAACCAATAGTCCGGAGAAAGGCCATGTTTGATGAAGCAGCATGGCGAGCAGCAGTAGAACGTCTCAACCGGCTGTCTCCGAATGTCCGTGCGCACTTGGCATTACGTCCTCATGTCACGCTCATTTCTGCTGAGCCGCGCCAGCGGGGCATGACAACGTTGCCAGGCACGCAACGTCTTCAGCAAATCAAGCAGCAGTGGCGCGTCTGCAGCGCACCGAGATGTGCGCGTGTGTGGCCAGCGACCAGACAGCATGAATGAACCGATGAGGAAACGGGTGGCGCCCCTTCAAGGCGCGATGGGTTGGGCGATGACAGCTCCCAGACGTTGCACGTCTCGTTACTGGTGGGGCGGCTGCCGCCGAAGTCAATGCCGCGTGAAGATCATAGATTCGCGCTCACTCCGCTCAGGCTCCGCCATGCATTTTGGCTCCATAAATGTGGTCTTTTACTCCGCAATTGGCATTAAGTATGGCGCCTCATCAATTACCTTTGAAAACACGATGTGCAGTTGCCTATGACTGCTTTTCAATGCGCGTTTTGTCGATCCGCAATCCACATTCGGGACCAGTTCAATCGTCACTCAGGCGGAGGTGGCCAATGCGTAATCCCAAATGCCCGCACAAAATCGTAGAGTGTTATTTGGGACTCACTGTTACTGGTCTCCATTATTTTGTTTCACCAAACATGGCCTCTCTCCGGACTATTGGTACAACGGCCCTGATTTTTACCTTTGACTTTCCTGGGCAAGGTTGATACTATGTCGCCGCTGTCCGTGGCGGCAGCAGATTGATTATTCGCCGTGATTGAGAGTGGTGAGGTGTGGTTCCATGACGAACTTGGCGGTCAGAGACGCAGCTTCGCACAAGCAGGCATCGCTTACGAGCCGCGAGTCGCCGTCGGCGGCAAGCTTGGCTCCGTCCACGAGTCCGTCGAAACCCAAGCTCTTGGATCAAGTGCGTCAAGCCCTTCGCGCTCGCCATTACAGCCGAAGAACCGAAGAAGTCCAGGTGATGTGGATCAAGCGATTCATCTTCTTTCACCATGTCCGCCATCCAGCCGAGATGGGCGAACAGGAAATCAACGCGTTTCTGACCCATCTGGCCCTGAAGCAGCGCGTCAGCGCCTCGACGCAGAACCAGGCGCTCTCAGCTTTGCTGTTCCTCTACCGGTATGTGCTCAGCCGTGAAATCGGCGACCTTGGGGAGGTGATCCGCGCCAGGAAGCCAACAAGGTTGCCCATCGTCTTGACGCGCGAGGAAGTCAAAGCCGTCTTAAGCCACCTTCAAGGCGACAAGTGGTTGATGGTCTCGCTCATGTATGGTGGAGGTCTCCGCCTGATGGAATGCTTGCAACTACGGGTTCAGGACATTGACTTTGCCCGCAATGAGATCACAGTTCGCGACGGCAAAGGCGCTAAAGACCGCGTGACGATGCTGCCCCAGTCGCTCAAAACGCCGCTCCAGAACCATCTGCGAAAAGTCAAAGCCGTTCATGAAAAAGACGTGCGCGACGGCTGGGGGCGTGTCCAGATGCCTGACGCCCTTGACCGCAAATACCCCAACGCTCCGGCTGACTGGTGCTGGCAGTGGGTCTTCCCGCAAGAGAATCGGTGGAGGAATCAAAGGACCGGAGAACAAGGACGGCATCATGTGGATGAATCTATTTTGCAGAAGGCATTCAAGCAAGCGGTTGACAGGGCGGGTTTGACGAAGAGAGCCACGTGTCATACGCTGCGGCACTCATTTGCGACGCATCTGCTTGCAGACGGCTATGACATCCGCACCGTGCAGGAGTTGATGGGACATAAGGACCTGAAAACAACGATGGTATATACGCACGTTCTGAACCGCGGCGGAAAAGGTGTACGGAGCCCAATTGACAAGTTGTAGTCGAGAGAACGATGGCGTGTTATACGGAAACCGTATAAGAACCCGAAGATGATAAGAAGCACCTTGAAGATGTTGGCAACAAAGAAGTTGGTAATTCACCCACAGAGGCGCCTTATGCCGACACAAGGCGGCACAAGCGTCATATGTGGAAACCATATAATCAATAGATGGCGCGGACGCTTCGCGCCACGCCATCGGCGCTGCGGATTGCCATCCGCTTTCTGTCCGGCGCTTCGCGCCGGCCATCAAGCGGATGCAGCGGACGGGCGTCCACGCAAGCAAGCTTGCGCGTCCGCCCGCCGCTGATCCGCAGCGCCGTTAGGCGTTCTGCGAGGACACGATGGTGCACACTCTGCCGCTTCAATTTCGAGACGGACACCTCTTCGTTGAGCTAGTTGGCGAGCTATGGCTGCTCGACACAGGCGCACCCACCAGCTTCGGCGCGTCGCGCAGCATCACCATCGCTGGTGAGCAGTTTAGCCTTGGCAGCAGTTATCTTGGCCTTACCTCCGAGACGCTCTCGCAGTTCGTCGGCGTACCTTGCGTCGGTCTCCTCGGTGCAGACGTTCTCGGTCGCTTCGACCACATTTTCGACACCACAGCCGGCAGCCTCACAGTTTCGACGGCCGAACTGTCGCACATCGGCCTGACCGTTCGCTTGGACGAGTTCATGGGCATTCCGATCATCACGGCTCGCGTCGGCGGTCGCAACTGCCGGATGTTCTTCGACACTGGCGCTCAGATTTCCTACTTCCAGGGCGACTCGCTCACGGAGTTTCCGTACGCCGGCTGCGTCACTGACTTCTATCCCGGCGTTGGTCAATTCCAGACCGATACGCACGAAGTTCCAGTATCACTCGGCGGCGTCTCGTTTGTTCTCCGCTGCGGCATGTTGCCCGGCCTGCTAGGAATGACCCTGATGATGGCGGGTACGGAAGGCATTATCGGCAACGCGATTCTCAGCAATCGAACCGTTGGATACTTTCCACGCCGCCGCTCGATGATCCTATGAGCACGAGAAGAACGCCTAACAACCGGTTGCAGCGGACGGTCCGCTCCGCGGCCCGCCGCTGAACCGCAGCGTTAGGCTCACAATCTTATGCCGAAGCTTCATACTCACTATGACAACTTGAAGGTTGCGCGGAACGCCCCGCCGGAGGTCATCCGCGCGGCTTACAAGACGCTGTCTCAGCGGTTCCACCCAGACCGGAATCCGGGTGAC
>JANWZE010000047.1 GCA_025054955.1 Blastocatellia bacterium
AGTTGGTAGAGCATCTGGCTTTTAACCAGAGGGTCGCAGGTTCGATTCCTGCACGGCTCACCACCTGTTCCATAATCAGCTCCAACACGCGCCGAACGAGGCGCGCCTCTGAGCAGTCCGTTGGTGTTGGCAAGCCCGACAAGCAGCCCGTCGGCGTTGCTATGATTCACTGAGTTGTCTCGGTAAAGCTGTGCTATGTCTGATTTCAGTTGCAGTCAAGCAATCGGTGCACGTCGCCAGATGTTTTATGGTTGGTGGATTGTGGTGGTCGCCGCCATCGGCATGTTCCTTGGCTATGGCGCCGTGTTCAATTTCACGTTCAGCGTGTTTGCACGCGCCATCGGCCAAGAATTTCAGTGGAGTCGTTCAGCCTTGTCGGTGGCTTACTCGCTTTCGCTGATTACGTATGCCATCGCCATGCCACTGGTCGGGCGATGGGCCGATCGCTACGGTGCCCGCAAGGTGATCATTCCATCAGTCATTGGATTTGGGCTGTGTTTGATCTCATTGCATGAGCTTTCAGCGCGACTCTGGCATTTCTACGTTGTTTGCCTGCTCATGGGGGCTGTGGGCGCCGGTTCGACCGTGGTGACTTATTTCGGTGTGATTGCCCACTGGTTTAATCGGCGGCGCGGTCTGGCATTGGGATTGGCGATGATCGGCGTTGGCTTGAGCAACTTCACGATGCCTTCACTGGTGCAGGCTCTGATTGAGCACGTCGGATGGCGGCATACGTATTTGCTTGTTGGCCTGGCTGTGTTGCTGGTTCCGCTGCCGGTAGGACTTTTGTTGAAAGAAAAACCGGCGATGATGGGCACGTGGCCCGATGGCCAACCGCCGGTTGAGGGCAACACGAATACATCTGGTCTGGCGATTGGCGGCCTGAGCGGACGGGAGTCGCTCTCCACTGGCACCTTCTGGTTGATGTTCACAGCGGTTTTTCTCGTGGCCGTCAGTGTGATCGGTTGTTTGATTCATCTGGTGCCCATGCTGGTGGATCGTGGCATGACAGCCCAAGCGGCCGCATTTGCGACATCGTTGTTTGGCGGCGCGGTCATTCCCGGACGTGTCGGCAGTGGCTACTTGTTGGATCGTTATTTCGCTTCTCGTGTTGCGGTCGGTTTTTTCTCTGGCGCGGCGCTGGGTATTTTTCTGCTCTGGAGCGGCGCAAGCGGCGGGTTGGCTTATCTGGCGGCATTCCTGGTAGGCATGGGCATGGGCGCCGAAGGCGAGATCATGGCCTATCTGGTCAGCCGGTATTTTGGTCTACGCTCGTTCAGTGAGGTCTTCGGTTATATGATGATCAGTTTCACCGCCGGAGGCATCGTCGGTCCGCCGATCATGGGTCTGGGGTTTGACGTGACCGGCTCATATCGGTTGGTCTTAGGAATTTTCCTGATCGCCGTCGTGGTCGGCACATTCTTGATGACCCGGCTTGGACCATATCGCAATTGGGAATCGCCGAGCGAGGACGGATGATCAAACGAAGAGAATGCGTGATTGTGAGTGTAGCCTGTTACCGATCATCTATGAGTTCACGAGCATGTTGTCGTGAACGCGCTGGGATGAGAATATCACGGCGATGAGGACATCACGGGATGAGGACGTTGAATCACTTCAGCCGATCTGAAACGAACGCGCGTTTATGTTGACACTCTCATTTGACAGAGCGAATCGGTTTGGTCCATCCCGCTCGGCGGTGATGAGCACGCATGCTATGGTTGCCACCAGTCAACCATTGGCGACGCTGGTTGGCCTGGACATTTTGCGACAGGGTGGAAACGCCGTGGATGCCGCCATTGCCGCTGCTGCTATGCTGAGTGTGGTTGAACCCATGTCTACCGGCGTTGGCGGCGATGTGTTCGCGTTGATTTATCAAGCCAGCTCAGGCAAGGTTTTTGCTTTGAATGGAAGCGGACGTTCGCCTTCTGCGGCGACGCTCGACGAATATCAGCGGCGGCTAGGGACAGACGAGACAGGCCAGATTCCGCTCGATCATATTCTGGCCGTCACTGTGCCGGGCACAGTTGATGGATGGGCGAGCGCGTTGCAGCGATTTGGCCGTATGACGCTGGCCGATGTACTGAAGCCAGCGATTGAGGCGGCTGAAGATGGTTTCGCTGTCGCGCCACAGACGGCGCAGACGTGGGCGCTCATGCAAGAGGTGTTAGCCCGTCATCCTGATTCAGCCAGCACGTGGTTACGAGCCGATGGCCGCGCGCCGCGCGCCGGTGAGCGTTTCCGCAATCCGCGTTTGGCGCGCACGTTGCGCATGATCGCGGAAGGTGGCCCCGATGTGTTTTATCGAGGCGAGCTTGCTGATGCCATCGTTCGATTTTCTCAGGCGCATGGCGGATTGTTGACGTTAGCCGACTTCAAAGACCATCGCTCAACGTGGGTTGAGCCGTTGGCGATCACGTATCGTGGTTATGACATCCTGCAACTGCCGCCCAACACGCAAGGACTCGTTGTACTGGAAACGCTGTGCACGTTGCAGCAGGATGATTTGGCTGCGCTGGGACACAACACGCCGGATACGGTGCATCTTCAACTGGAAGCGCTGAAGCTGGCGTTTGCCGATCGCAATCGCTACATCACCGACCCTGAGTTTTACCATGCTCCCGTTGATAGCTTGCTGTCGCACGCGTATGCCCGGCAGCAACGCGCGCGGATTTCCATGACGCAGGCCGTCCGTCATCCAACGCCGGGCACGCCGGCTGGCGGTGATACTGTTTATCTATGCGTGGCCGATGCTGAGGGCAATGTTGTTTCGTTTATCAATAGCATCTTTCATCCGTTCGGTTCGGGGCTGACAGTAGGTGAGACGGGCATCGTGCTGCAAAATCGTGGAGCAAGTTTTTCGCTTGATCCGGCGCACGTCAACGTCATTGCGCCGCATAAGCGAACGCGCCACACGATCATTCCAGCCATGATCGTTTATCAAGGCCGCCCGCTCATCGCGTTTGGTGTGATGGGCGCGGATATGCAAGCGCAGGGGCAAGTCCAGTTTGTGTGCAACGTCATTGATTTCGGGATGAACGTGCAAGATGCGTTGGATGCGCCACGGTGGCAGTACCTGGGAGCGGGCGCGGACATCGCGTTAGAAGCTGGTATGCCGACGGCTGTCTGGCATGAGCTTGAGCGACGCGGCCACCAGCTCAAGGGCAGCGATGCGTTTTTTGGTGGTGGACAGGCTATCTTGATTCATCCCGAATATGGCACGCTCCAGGGTGGATCAGACCCGCGTCGCGATGGGTGCGCGATGGGGTATTGAGCAAATGCCCTGAGCTCAAATTGAAGGCAGGTTGCGTCAGATATACGCAGGTACTATGATGCACCGGCGTTGGTCGCAAGGTTCAAGTCGGTTGATGGTATGAAGCGCCTTTGGGAAAAATCAGATGAGGCCTCTCTCAGTTCGATCATGTGGGCGCAGGCAGGTGTGGAGCCGGTGGCTCACCTGCTGAGCGCTGTGGCGGGTCGGTGTGCGCCGGGCCTCACGTTGTCAAACTCGTGCCTATGAGATTTCCTGTGATCAAAGCTGTCTCCTACGCGTTGGCTCATACGCCGAATCTGGTGCGCTATGGCTCGAAGCCGGAGCGTGAATTGCGGAAAGAGCCGAGCATGATTGAACAGATAGATCGGCATCTTCGCACGTATGAAGAAGCGGTTGCCTATCCGCCCAATCAAGTCTTCATCGGCAATATGCCGCCAGAGGCCCTCTGGGATACGGCGCGACCATGGTGGAAGCAAACAGGCGCCGCTCTGCGATTCGGGCCTTATGGTGAGATCATGCCTGAAGACGAGCTCCTGGGTTTGCTTCGTCTGGCTGACGAGTTCGATCTGATTTGGCTGGAGCAGTCGTTTGTCGAGCAGGTTGCTGAAAAGTTGGCCGGCCACCCGTTGTTTCACCCGGATGAGGTCAAGCGGCTGGGAGCTGGTCATGCGCCGGAGGCGATTCAAGCTCGTGTGACGCAGGAAGGGGCTTTGCCGTTTTATCTGGATGGGCAGATTGTGGGTTGTATTGCGCCGGGCCATGATGAAGACCCGTTTTTAACACCGACGATTTTGCTGGAGAATCTCGCCTGCAAAGCAACAGGGGTGCTAGCCATGCGCTGGTTGCTGCAAGCGTATCACTGTGATCAGATCAACCCGCTCACCATCGAGTATGTGATCAATACAGGCGAGGAAGCAGTTGGCGACCGCTATCAACGCGGCGCCGGCAATCTGGCCAAAGCGATGGCTGAGTTAGCCGGTTGCCGCAACAGCACGGGCAGCGATCTCAAGGCGTTTTGCTGTGGCCCGATTCACGGCGTAATCGTGGCCGGCGGATTAGTTCAATCGGGGATTTTTCAGCAGGTGTTAGTTGTTGGCGGCGGTGCGTTGGGCAAACTTGGGATGAAGTTTCGCGGCCACCTTGCCCATGACATGCCGATTTTGGAAGACGTTCTGGGTAGTTTCGCGATTTTGATCGGGCCGGATGACGGTTTCAATCCCGTCATCCGCTTGGACGCAATTGGCAAGCATGATATTCGGTATGGGGGCTCGGCACAGGCTATTGCTCAGGCGCTGGTTGTCGAGCCGTTGAGCAAGCTGGGGCGAACGATCCCTGAGGTCGAGCGGTATGCTGTCGAGCTGCACAATCCCGAAGTGACGGAACCCGCCGGCAGCGGGAATGTGCCGCAACACAATTACCGCGTCATTGCCGGTTTGGCTGCGTTGCGCAAGGAGCTGCCGCGAGACGCTGTCAACAGTTTTGAGCGGACGCATGGGCTGCCGGGCTTTTCGCCGACGCAAGGACATGTGCCATCGGCTGTGCCTTATCTAGGGCATGCGCGCGATGCGATGCTCAGTGGCTCGTTGCGCTCGGCGATGTTTATCGGCAAAGGCAGTTTGTTTCTCGGCAAGATGACCAATCTGGCCGATGGCATGTCGTTCATTCTGGAGGCGCAGGCGCCAGATACATCACACAGGCGGAGTGATCACGATGATTGATGTGACCAGAGAGACATTTGAGCAAGAAGTCAAACAGGCATCCAAGCCGGTCTTGGTTGACTTTTGGGGTCCCCGATGTGGTCCCTGTTTAGCCTTGATGCCACTGGTTGAAGAGCTGTCTACTCGTTTCTCGGAGCAATTGAAAGTGGTGAAAGTGAACGCTCAAGAGAACCGCAAGCTGTGTGTCGAGTTGAAAGTGTTGTCGCTCCCCACATTTCTGTTTTTCAATCGTGGTCAGGAGCAAGCCCGGCTCAGCGGCGATATTCACGCTGATGCGCTGCAACCGTGGGTCGAGGCGCAACTGGGCAATCTCATGGAGTGAATAACAGGAGGTCAAGGCACTATGCAACTGGCTGGAAAGAAAGTGATCGTGCTCGGTGAACGCGACGGCGTGCAAGGCACGGCCTTGAGTGAATGCGTTAAGGCGGCTGGCGGCGAAGTCGTGCTGGCGATCAACCAGTGCTTCGTCTGAACGGCCGCCGGCGCTATGGACCTTGAGGATCAAGGTGCGATCAAAGCTAAAATTGAAGAGATTGGCAGCGAAGATGTGGTAGTCATTCTCGGCTCGCCCGATCCTGATGCCGCCGAGATGTATGCCGAGACGGTGACGGTGGGTGATCCGACGTATGCTGGTCCGTTGGCCGGCGTTGCGTTGAGACTGCCCGTTTATTGCATCTTCGAGCCGGAGATCAAACAGCAGATTCCGCCAGACGTCTACAGCGAGCAGGTGGAGTTGATGGAAATGGTCTTGCCCAGTGAAGCCATCTCGGCGCGGGTCAAGGCCGTGCGCGAGCGAGCGCAACTCTGATGGTTGGAGGTGAGCATGTCCAAGCAAATTCGCGTTGTGCATTACCTGAATCAATTTTTCGGCGGTATCGGCGGTGAAGAGAAAGCCGATACACCGTTACAAGTGCGCGATGGGCCGGTCGGTCCCGGACTTGGGTTGCAGAAAGCGCTGGGCGACCGCGGCCAGGTCGTTGCCACGTTCATTTGTGGCGATAATTTTTTCAGCAGTCACACGGATGCTGTGCTTGCAGAGCTTGAGCAAGTTGTCCCAGCTTATCAGCCGGATGTGCTGGTGGCCGGGCCAGCGTTCAATGCCGGGCGATACGGATTTGCCTGCGGGCAGGTCGGCAAAGCACTGAGCGAACGATTGAACATTCGCGCAGTGACGGCGATGTATCCGGAGAATCCGGCCGTTGAGAATCATCGCAGAGTGAGCGGCTTGTGGATTCTGCCGACGAGCGACCGCGCTGGCGACATGCCAAAGGTCTTACCCAAGCTCGCCGATTGGGCTGTTCGGCTAGGTCGCGGTGAACCGATTGGCCCGGCCAAGCTCGAAGGCTATATCCCCACAGGCCAGCGACGATTGCAGATGACCGATACGCCGGGCTACGAGCGAGCGTTTCGCATGCTCATGGCCAAGCTCAATGGAGAACCATTCGAGACGGAAATTCCTATCGAGCAATTTGAAATGGTGCCGCCGGCGCCGCCGCTGAAAAACGTGAAGACAGCGCGATTGGCTCTGATCACCACCTCCGGTCTGGTGCCCAGGGGCAATCCGGACAAATTCAGAATGTTCAACGCGACTCAGTGGCGCCAGTATCGCTTGCCCGATGCGCCGACGCTTCGCGGCCAGGATTGGGAGGTCATTCATGGAGGGTTCAATACAGCCTATGCTCAGCAGAACCCGCATCTGGTTCTTCCGCTGGATGTGTTACGCGAGAAAGCAGGAGAGGAGTTTGGTCGCTTGCATGATGAGTTCTATTCGATCACAGGCGTGGGAACTAGTTTGAAAGTGGCTCGGCAAGCTGGCCAACAGATAGCCGCCTCGCTCCGCGAAGCCGGTGTTGACGCGGCGTTGTTGGTAGCGACCTGAGGGACCTGCACGCGCTGCGGCGCAGCGCTCTCCAAAGAATTGGACAGAATTGGTATGCCAGTGGTCATCATCTCAGCGATGGATCAACTTGCCCAGCAAGTCGGGGCTGCTCGCGTGGTTGTGGGACGAAAGATTCCGCATCCGTGCGGCGATCCGAACCTGCCGCCTCCATTCGATATTCAAGTTCGACGCGAGATCATCCAGACGGCGCTTCGGGCGCTGGAGACGCCGGTCACCGCGCCAACGATTTTCCGGCCTGAGCATGCCATCTGAGCGTCAGCAACTCTGTTAATCAATGGCGCGCGCTACCTGTGAGCAGTGAGCAGCGCGCGGAGAAAAACAATGAGCAAGACACCAGTGTTTACCAACAGACGCATGTATCGGTTGTTTGGCGAGGACGGCCGCAGCTTGGTGGTCGCTATGGATCATGGCGGTGGATTGAATGTCTATCCATCGCTGTCTGACCCTGGCCAGGTCATCGCCGCCGTGGTGGCGGGCGGCGCTGATGCGGTGTTAACAACGCCGGGGATACTCAAGCATTTCTATCACCAGTTGAAATCGGTTGGCGTCATTCTGCGTGTGGATGGCGGCAGTTCTGAGCTCGAAGGCAGCAGTGGAGACTACCGGCTGCTCTACTCAGTCGAAGATGCGCTGCGGTTGGGCGCCGATGCGGTGGCCTGCATGGGATTTCCTGGAAGCCCATTGGAAGCGCAAACATTGGGAAATATCGCAACGCTGGCGGCGCAGTGCCAGAGATGGGGCATGCCGTTGATGCCGGAGATGATCCCCGGTGGTTTCACCAACTGGAGCTTACGCACGGTGGAAGCCACACGCTTGGCTGTCAGGATTGGGATTGAGCTGGGCGCTGATTTCATCAAGACGGAGTTTGTCGGCTCCGTTGATGAGTTTCGTTCGGTGGTTGCGCATAGTTATCGTCCTGTGTTGGTGCTGGGTGGCAGCCGCAAGGATGATGATCGCGCGTTGCTGAGCATGGTCAAGCAGGCGATGGACGCAGGCGCCAGCGGCGTGGTGATCGGGCGAAACGTGTGGGGTCATCCGCGACCGCAAGCGATGGTGACAGCTTTGCATCGAATTATTCACGGTCAGGCTTCCGTCCAGCAGGCGCTTGAAGTGTTGGAGTCAAACAGATGAACCATCGGCACCTGTTGTTGGCGATTGATCTGGGCACGTCGGGCGTGAAAGCGGGCGTATTCGCCAGCGATGGCTCACTGGTAGCGCAATCGGGCGTCGGGTACGAGACGCTGACGCCACATCCGGGCTGGGCTGAGCAGGAGCCGCAGGCATGGTGGGACGCCACGTGTCGCGCGGTCAGTCAATGCGTTGCTCAGTGCGATGCCACGCGGATCGAAGGCATTGGCCTGACGGGGTTGTCGCCTTCACTGGTCTGTGTGGATGAGCGGGGCGAGCCGGTGCGCCCGGCGCTTATATGGTCGGACCGACGAGTCGCACAGGAGATCAGCGAGCTGACGGAGGCGCTCGGCGCGCACTTATCATTCACACCGCTGCCGCGCCTGCTGTGGCTCAAGCGACACGAACCAAATTCCTATGAACGGACGCGCTGGGTCTTCGACTCATTCGATTATCTGAGTTTCAAAATGACCGGGCAGGCGGCTAGCTTTTGCCCCGTCGGGGATCAACTGGCCTGGTCGCCATCTGATGCGCTCAGCGCCGGTCTTGCGTTAGATAAATTTCCGTCTCGCGTCTGTAAGCTCGGAGAGCATGTCGGCGGCGTGCTGCCGGCAGTGGCCGCTCAGGTAGGGCTGCCCAGCGGATTGCCGGTGATCGCCGGAACGATTGATTCATTCGCCGCCTGGATTGGCACGGCCACGACCCGTCCGGGTGTCGTCTGCAACACGGTCGGCACATCTGATGGCGTGGCGCTCGTCTGGGACCAAGCGCTGGTTGATCCGCAAAACCGACTGCAATGCATGCCGCATCTGACCGGCCGCCATTGGATCGTCGGCGGCGCAATGTCAACCGGCGGAATTTTGTTGGAGTGGTTTGTTCGCCATTTCTACAATCACGAGCCGGACTCATTTGGCACGGCCATTCGTGAAGCCGAGGACGTATCGGTCGGCGCTGACGGCTTGCTCGCTTTGCCATATCTGGTGGGTGAACGCTCGCCTATCTTCGACCATCATGCTCGCGCGGTCTTCTTCGGCATCAGTGAGACACATGGGCGGGCGCATTTTGCTCGTGCTGTGTTGGAATCGGTCGCGTTGGCCGTGCGTGATGTGTGCCACGTGATTGAAGAAGTCGGCGGCGCTATTGACGAAATCCGCGTCGCCGGTGGCGGCGCCAAAAGCGACTTGTGGAGTCAAATCAAGGCCGACGTGGTTGGCGTTCCTGTGCTCGTGCCGCAGATTGGCGATTCCGGCTTGCTGGGCGCCGCGATCATCGCCGGCTGGGGCGTTGGCCGCTTTACCGATTTGTCTGAAGCGGCTGAGGCAATGGTGAAGTTTCGCGCCGTCATGGAGCCACGTGTGTCTCACCATGAGATGTATACCAAGCTGTTTGAACTGTACCGCAGGTTGTATCAGCACTTGAAAGACGACTTTGTCACCGTGAGTCAACTGCTCAGACCAGAGGAGCGTCATTGATGGATGTGAAACGATACGATCATTTCATCAACGGAGCTTGGGTTGCGCCATCTTCAGGCGATTACTTTGCCGACATTGATCCATCCACAGGACAGGTGTGCGCGCACGTGGCGCGCGGCAGCGCCGACGATGTTGATCGGGCCGTTGAAGCTGCGCGCCGCGCGTTCCATGTGTGGCGCAAGGTTGAGCCGAGTGACCGTGGCCGCCTCCTGCATCGCGTGGCCGCTCGCCTGCGCAGCGAAGCGGATGAGCTGGCGTATCTGGAATGTATTGACACGGGATTTCCGCTGCGCGATTGTCAGATGATCGTTCACCATGTCGCGGCGCGTCGGTTCGAGTATTACGGCGGCTTAGCGGACAAACTTGGCGGAGAGACCATCCCTGTGCCTGGCAATCATCTGGATTACACGTTACGCGAGCCGCTCGGCGTCGTTGGCATCATCATCCCGTGGAACAGCCCGTTGTGGGCAGGCAGCGCGTGTGTGGCGCCGGCCTTGGCCGCCGGCAACACGATTGTGTTGAAACCGGCGGAAGAAGCGCAATTGAGCATGCTGCGACTGGCCGAGATACTGAAGCAGGAGGGCGCCCCCGACGGCGTGTTCAACGTGGTGACCGGATTAGGACCTGAAGCTGGCGCGGCGTTGGCTGGTCATCCCGGGCTTGACGCGATCTCGTTTACTGGCTCGATTGAAACAGGCCGCGAGGTGATGAAACAGGCCGCGCAGCATGTCATCCCTGTCAGTTTGGAGCTGGGCGGTAAATCAGCCAACATTGTTTTTGCTGATGCCAACCTGGAGACGGCGCTGATGTATGCCCTCATAGCGATTTTCACAGCGTCAGGCCAAGTCTGCACGGCCGGCTCACGCTTGTTGTTGCAGCGAGCGATCCATGATCAGTTCATGTCAAGGCTGATCGAGCGCACCGGTCAGCTTCGTGTGGGACGTGGATTGGATAATCCCGATATGGGGCCGGTCATTTCTGAACGCCAACTCAATCGCGTGTTGGGGTATATTGAAGTTGGCGTGGCAGAAGGCGCGGCCGTGGCCATCGGCGGCCAACGATTGACCGATGAGGCGCTGGCCGATGGTTACTTCCTTGCGCCGACTATTTTCGACGGCGTTACCCATCAGATGCGCATCGCTCAGGAAGAAATTTTCGGACCTGTCCTCTCTGTGCTGGTGTTTGACGATGCCGATGAAGCCTTGGCCATCGCTAACGGCACATCGTATGGGCTGGCCGCCGCCGTGTGGACCCGCGACCTGAAAACCGCTCATTACATGGCCGCCCACCTGCAAGCCGGCAGCATCTACGTCAACCGGTATTTCACCAGCGGCATCGAGGCGCCCACAGGCGGATACAAACGCAGCGGGTTTGGTCGCATTGACGGCGTTGAAGTCATGCGGCACTACACGCAATTGAAAAACGTCATCGTCAATTTAGATTGAAGTCTGAGTGACCGATCTTGATCTGTATGTCGCGCTCGCCAGATGTGAAATTCGACAATGTATTGGTGACAGGCGCAACCGGTTTCGTCGGCGGACGACTGATTGAACGTTTGGCCATGAATTCAGGAGTGCGTCTGCGAGCCTTGGTCAGGCATCTGGAGAAAGCTCGGTCTTTGATCGCTGGCAATGTTGATCTCGTTCAGGGCGACATCACCGATCGCCGTTCGCTTGACGCCGCTCTGAGCGATTGCGATCTCGTTTTTCATTGCGCCGCATTGATGCACGATGCGACAACTGACGCTCAAGTATTTCACCGCGTCAATGTGGAAGGAACGCGAAACATGCTGGAAGCTGCTCTGCAAGCCGGCGTCCGCCGGTTTGTGCATGTCAGCAGCATTGCTGTGTATGGAACCAGTCCGCGCGAAGGGGCCGATGAGACCGATGAGTATCAGTTCGGTCGCGAGGGCTATGCTAACTCAAAGATCGAATCTGAACAGCTTGCCCTGGCGTATCATCGGCAACGAGGCTTGCCTGTCGTTGTCATTCGCCCAGCCAATGTCTACGGGCCGCGCTCTTCGTTCTGGACAGTCTGGATGATTGCGATGATCAAATCGGGGCAGTTGAGCTTGATTGACGATGGACAAGGCATGGCCAATCCGGTCTACATTGATAATCTCGTTGACGCCATGCAACTGGCTGCGCGCCATACAGCCGCCGTCGGCGAGGTGTTCGTTGTGAGTGACGGAACGAAGGTCACGTGGAAAGAATTTCTTGGCTATTATGCGCGCATGGTGGGACGCGATTCATTACCGAGCATGTCCAGAGCAGAGGCTTTATCCAAGCTCGATCCGGTCCAGGTGGAGTACTGGACGCAGACGGGTTGGTTCGATATTACCAAAGCAAGGCGGATGCTGGGATATGAGCCGCGCGTGTCGCTGGCCGAAGGCATGAAACAGACCGAGCAGTGGCTGCGCCGTTCAGGTTATATTTGAAGTGAAAGGAGAGCAGGCAAACGAACGGACGGCGAGGATGAAAAGATGAACTGCTGATCCGCCGCTCTGCCAGGCAGCGCAGATGAACGGACGGCGAGGATGAAAAAGATGAGCACAGTGAACCAGTCGGAAACGATTCGCGATTTGTTGGAGCGCGGCCAGCCGGCGAAGGTCGCCCTAGTCGTTGCCGGCGCTGGTGTCTCGATCACCTATGACCAGTTGCGCCGGCAGGTAGATGAGCTGAGCGCAATGTTCAATCGTCTGGGCCTTGGCCGTGATGATCGCATCGCCATGGCGCTGCCCAACGGATTGGAGGCGCTTATTGCTTTTCTGGCCGCAGCCCATGCAGCCACAGCCGCGCCGCTCAATCCTGCCTATAAGCGCGATGAGTTCGCGTTCTATCTTCAAGACACGCGGGCCAAGGCGCTGATTGTGCAGCCGCAGGGCGCTGATGAGGCGCTGGCCGCCGCCGATGAAGGCATCATCATTCTGCGTGCTCAGGTGGGCACTGAAGGGCGCCTCCAGGTCGTTTCATCGGGACGAATCGGAGTAGAACGAGAGCCGGCGCAACCGCATCCTGAAGAGACAGCGCTCGTGCTGCATACCAGCGGGACAACCAGCCGGCCCAAGTGCGTGCCGCTGTCGCATACGAACTTGATTGCGTCGGCGCGACAGATTGCACAGACTTACCAATTGTCGTCTGAGGATGTCTCCTTCTGTGTGATGCCGCTTTATCACGTGCACGGCCTGGTCGGTTCAACGCTCGCTGCGCTCTGGGCAGGGGGCACGGTGGTGATTGTGCCGCGATTTAATGCTTTGTCATTTTGGTCAACCGTTCGGCAGTATGGTGTGACGTGGTTCTCTGCTGTGCCGACCATTCATCAATTGCTACTATCGCGCGTCAAGCCAGGGACGCGGCCCGCCGGCGCCGAACAGTTGCGCTTCATTCGTTCATCCAGCGCGCCGTTACCGCCGGCGATGATGGCGCAGATGGAAGAGAGCTTCGGTGTGCCTGTGGTGGAGGCCTATGGGATGACCGAAGCGGCTCATCAGATGACCTCCAATCCGCTGCCGCCGGGCCGCCGCAAGCCTGGTTCCGTAGGGCCTGGAACAGGCGTCAGCATTGCTATTCTGGACGATCAAGGACATCATCTGCCGCTGGGGACCACAGGCGCTGTGGCCGTCAAAGGGCCAAATGTCTTCCGCGGCTATGAAAATAATCCAGAGGCAAATGCCGAATCATTCACCGACGGTTGGTTTCGCACAGGCGATGAAGGTTGGTTGGACAGCGACGGGTATCTGACGTTAGTTGGGCGCACCAAAGAAATGATCAACCGTGGCGGAGAAAAGATTTCGCCCCGCGAGATTGATGAAGTGCTCCTGATGCATCCGGCGGTCGCCGAGGCGGTGACGTTCGCCGTGCCGGATCAGGTCTACGGCGAGGAAGTGGCTGCCGCCGTCGTGCTCAAAGCGTCAGCGACGCCAGCCCAGTTGCTGGCGCATTGCCGGTCGGTGCTGGCCGATTTCAAATGTCCGAAAGTGATCCATCTGGTTGATGCCATTCCGCGCACAGCCGCTACCGGCAAGGTGCAGCGGCGCGTGGTTGCCGCCGAGATTGCTCGACGGATGCAACAACAAGGAGGCTCATGAAATTCGCTGTTGTCGGCGCTGGCGCCATTGGCGCATTTGTTGGCGCAATGTTGTCTCGGTCTGGTGAGGAAGTGACGCTGATTGCGCGTGGCGCGCATCTGCGCGCGATGCAGGCGCATGGTGTGCGTGTGCGCGGCTCGTTAGGCGAGTTTCAGGCCCATCCGCAGGCGACCGATGATCCGGCAGCCGTTGGTCCGGTGGACGTGGTCTTGTTGACGTTGAAAGCGCCCAGCTTGACTGAGGTGGCGCCTCGGCTGCACCCGCTGTTGCAGTCGCACACCAGCGTTGTGACCATGCAGAACGGGATTCCATGGTGGTACTTCTACCGTCATGGCGGGCCGCTAGACGGGCTGGTGCTGCAAAGCGTTGATCCGGGCGGCGTGATCAGCCAGCATCTAGATGTCGAACGCATCATTGGCGCTGTCGTCTATTGTTCGACGATCCTTGTTGAACCGGGCGTCATCGAGCACGTGGAAGGGACGCGCTTCTCCATCGGCGAGCTGGATGGCACACGCAGCGAGCGGTGTCAACGGATTGCCGAGGCGTTTCATCGCGCTGGATTGCGCTGCCCAATCCGCAGCGATATTCGCCGCGAAATTTGGGTCAAGCTGCTGGGCAACCTTGTCTTCAATCCGATAAGCGCGTTGACGCGGGCGACGTTGGTCGAGATTGCCCAATTTCCCGAAACGCGCTCATTGGCCATCCAGATGATGCGAGAAGTTGAACAAGTGACTGAGCGGCTGGGCCTAGATTTGGGCATCTCCATTGAACAGCGACTGGCGGGCGCTGAGAAAGTCGGGTTTCATAAAACCTCCATGCTTCAGGACGTGGAAGCCGGACGACCCCTGGAGCTGGAAGCGATCGTTGGCGCTGTGGTTGAATTGGCAGGCAAACTGGGCGTGACCATGCCAGCGACACAGGCTGTGTATGCTTGCGCCAAACTCCTTTCAGCGATGATAGAAAAAGGCAAAAAACTATGACGATCAATCCAACGCCACATCGGTTATTGCTTGGGCCGGGACCAAGCCCCGTTGAGCAGCGTGTGCTAGACGCGCTGGCTCAGCCATTGCTCGGACATTTGGACCCGGCCTTCCTGAGCATCATGGACGAGATTCAAGAGTTGTTGCGGTATGTCTTCGAAACGGGCAACCGATTGACGATCCCGATTTCGGGCACAGGCAGCGCCGGCATGGAGGCCGCGTTGGTCAACCTGCTGGAGCCCGGCGATACGGCCATTGTGTGTATCCACGGCGTATTTGGTGAACGCATGTTTGATATTGTCGGTCGCGCCGGCGCCCGACCTGTGGCGATTCGCGCCGAGTGGGGCGAACCGATTGATGTCAACCAAGTCGAAGAGGTCCTCAAGCAAACGTCAGCTCGATTGGTCGCGATTGTTCATGCTGAGACGTCCACCGGCGTGCGACAATGTTTGGACGGATTAGCTGAACTGGCTCACCGTCATGGCGCGTTGCTCGTGGTTGACGCAGTGACATCGCTTGGAGGCCTGCCCGTCGGTGTTGACGCGCAGCAAATTGATGTGTGTTATTCGGGCACGCAAAAGTGTTTGAGCTGCCCGCCCGGCTTGGCGCCGATTACATTTTCCGAGCGCGCGCGAGAACGCATTCGGTCGCGTCAACACAAGGTTCAGAGTTGGTATCTGGACATGACGATGGTGGAACGGTATTGGGGAGCTGAGCGAACCTATCATCACACAGCTCCGATTTCCATGAACTATGCGCTGCGGGAGGCGCTACGCGTGGTGCGCGAAGAGGGATTACAAGCGCGATGGCGACGTCACGAGTTAAACCATCGCGCGTTTGTCGCCGGCATTGAGGCGATGGGCTTGCAGATGCTCGTTGCTGAGCAACATCGCCTGTGGAGTTTGAATACTGTGCGCGTGCCTGATGGTGTCGAGGATGAGCTGGTGCGGTCGCGATTATTGCAGCACCACAACATTGAAATTGGCGGCGGACTAGGCCCGCTTAAGGGTCGTATCTGGCGGTTTGGGTTGATGGGCGCCGGCAGCACGCGGGCGAATGTATTGCGCGCGCTGGATGCGCTTCATGAGTCGCTTCAGGCCGTTGGGTATGATTGTCCCTCCGGCGTGGCGGCAGCCGAGCGCATTTATCAGGAATGATGGATACTCGCGCCAGCGGCTCAGGCTGTGTGAAATCATCAGTTATAGGAATTTGTGTAGCTAGCCGATTTCGGTTCTCAGAAAAACGTTGCCTTGCTCTTGTTTGTGTTTTCGCGCTCGGCAAATTTCTGCGCTCGGTCAATGAGCGCATCAGCACCTCAAAGGCATAGAAAACTTTGTCTTGCTCTGGCTTCTGTTTTTGTATTACTATAGTGGCCAGCAAATGGAGAAGTTAAGCGGGTATCAACAACAGCGATACCAGAACAGTTGCGCCGGTGGTTTGCCACGTTGCGCGTGGTTCAAGCCTATGTGGAGCCTGAACAATCCATCAACAGTTCATAAGGAGGAATAGAATGGAACAACCGGTGATGGCCTCACTCAGAGAACATCTGCTAGCGACCGATGATGAATATCGTGAGTTAGCTCGGCAGCACCATGAATTTGAAGTGCGGCTCAGTCAACTGACCCAATTAGCCTATCCGACTGAAGAGGAGATTCTCGAAGAAAGCCTGCTGAAAAAGAAGAAACTGCTGCTCAAAGATAAGATGGAAGCGATTTTGCATCGTTATAAGCGGCAGGCCGTCGGAGGGAAATAGTCACGTTTCATCAGTCGTGAACCGGTTCGGCGGGGACGCCGCTGGCGTGGTGTCCCCGCTTCTGTTTTGTTGGAGTGAAGATGGCGCGCGATGCGATTCCATACGTGGTGATTCCGCTCAGTGGAGCAGCGGTGTGCCTGGCGCTGGGATGGACGATCGCGGCGATTCTATTGCTATTGGTCGCCGGTTTCATGGCCTATTTCTTCCGTGATCCTGAGCGGCAGGTGCCATCCGGCGAGAACCTGATCATCTCGCCTGCTGATGGGAAGGTGGTCCGCGTCGCCAAGCTGGATGCGACGGACCCGACTTCGCCAACGCGTGTTTCAATCTTTCTCTCTGTCTTCGACGTGCACATCAACCGCGCGCCCATCACCGGACAGATCACGGATGTGGCATATCATCCGGGAACCTTCAAAGCTGCATTTGCTGACGACGCGTCGGTGGTCAACGAGCAGTCGGTCATCACCATTCAAGGCGCGAAAACACGGGTCGTGTTCAAGCAGATCGCCGGATTGCTGGCTCGGCGGATTGTCTTTCGCAAGCAGGTCGGTGATTGGGTGGCTGCTGGTGAGCGAGTTGGATTGATTAAATTCGGCTCGCGCGTGGATGTGCTGTTGCCGCCGGAGGTGGAAATCAGCGTTCAGGAAGGCGATCATGTGACTGGCGGCAATTCCATCTTGGGGAGAATTTGCCTATGACGCAAGCGCCGATCACACCACCGACCGAGCCCAGTCATCGCCGCAATTTGATTGTGCCGGCGATGTTCACCACAGCCAATCTGTTTGCCGGATTCTTTTCCATTGTCGCTTCGTTGAAGGGCTATCAGACGGTTCAGGAGAATTGGGTTGAGGCAGCTCGCTGGTTTGATAATGCGGCGCGCGCCATCGGCTGGGCCGTGTTGTTTGATATGCTGGATGGCCGCATCGCGCGCATGACGAAAGGCACAAGTGAGTTCGGCATCGAGCTGGACAGTTTGGCTGATTTGGTCTCGTTTGGCGTCGCGCCAGCGGTGTTGGCGTTTGCGTGGGGCTATGGCTCAGCCCCTCCGATGTATGATGGCCGCTTCGTCGAATTGGCATGGGCTGTCTCCTTTGTTTACCTGATGTGTGCCGCCTTTCGCTTAGCGCGATTCAATGTGCAGGCTCGCCGGCCAGTGCCAGACCCCAAGAAGGATCGCAAACAGTTTGTCGGCATGCCCAGCCCAGCAGCCGCCGGATTGATCGCAGCGATTGTCCATTTTGTGCGAACTCCTATCCTGGCGTCGGATCATCAAGCCGAGTTCGCTTGGTTCGGCCATGCCGTTACAATGGATCGTTCATTGGCCAGTCTTGGATTATTGGTATTGGTGTTGCTGCTGGGATTGCTCATGATCAGCACAGTCCGATATACCAGCTTCAAGACGCTGGGATTCGGTCGGCTCAGCCCGCGTTCCACCTTCCTGCTGTTGTCACTGCTCGTCTCAGCCATTTACTTTTACTCCCAATGGGTTCTGCTGGTGCTGGCCAGCGTGTATGCCGCGTCTGGCCCAGTCTCACGGCTGGCAACTCGCATCTTCAAGTCCCACCGCTCAGAAGAGTCATTGCACAGCGCGGCGACCAAACAGCCGCTATGACGCCGGTCGTTCATCCTGTTTCAAATTGTTTGACCGGTTCGGCGGAATCGTCCATAAGCGACAGCCCGCCACGACCGATGAAAAAGAAACTCTTTCGCGTGGTTCGTATGTTTCGCGGGCTTCTTTTTCGGGGGGAGACGTTACGCTCGCGTGTTCGCTGCGCTCGGACGTCGCCTTCCCGGTCAATCTCGATGCGGGTCGCTTCAGTTGCTGATCAAACGAGCGGCAATAATGCCTCGATCCGTTGTCATCACCAGGATCGTGTCAGTCATCACTGGCGCCGCCACTAGCTCAATGCCTTTACCTAATTCTAATGAGCCGATGAGTTGACCATCGCTCACGCGAAGCATCATGACGTTGCTGGCCCGCAAGGCCGCCACGAGCACGCTGTCGCCGTGCCGGATCGGCTCGGCTATCAATCGCCCGGAGAGTTTTGTTTTCCACTGGATTGCTCCAGATTTGCTATCCAACGCGTAGGCGAAATTATCGTAAGAACAAACAATCAGCCGATGCGCAATGAGCAACGGTTGAGCGGCGATGGCTGCGCCGGTTCGTGTGCGCCATCGTTGACGACCGCTGCCGCGCTCAAGGCAATAAAGCGAGCCATCAAAGGAGCCGACAAAAATTCTATCAGGGCTGATTTCCACACGGGCTCGCACAGGCCCGTGTGTGGAGAACCGCCATCGCTCAGCGCCGGTTCTAGCATCCAGTGCGTAGAGGCGACCGTCGTCACTGCCGGTATAAACAATGCCCTCGTGCTCTCGCGCCGAGGCCGAGACGGCTTGCTCGGTCTTCACCTGCCATATCACTTGTTGCGATGATGGATCAATAGCAGTAAAGAATCCGCCGGCATCGCCTAGATAGAGCCGAGAAGAGACTGAGTCGGCCGTTGCCGGCTGAACGCTCACTGCAGTGATTTGTTGAGGCCAAGACTTTTCCCAACGAATACGGCCCGTTTGCTTATCAACAGCGAGCAGGGAATAGTGCTGAGCAGAATCAGATGCCGATGAAGCTGAACCAAGATAAAGCGTCTGCTCGTCCATCGAGATGCCGGTTGTCCATTGGCGAGCATATTGGACCGCCCACGCTTGTTCACCGGCGCTCCGTTCAAAGGCCATCAATTGGCCGTCTCGAAGTGGAGCGAACACCTGTCGGCTATCGGCCACAGCGCCGTTGTACCGAAGCGTATCCGTCGTCAGATAGCTCCACGCCTTGACAAATGGAGTGGTGAGCAAACCACTCGGCGCTGGCGATTGATGGAATGCGAGCGCCAGCGTGATCCACACAGTCCAATGATCGAACCAGCTCATGAGTTTGTCTCTCCGGCAAACTGAAGAACAACCTCTGGCGCGTCACCCAGTGGTTCGATCTCGATTCGACGTGTGGAGTCGTCAATCCACTGAAAGCAGACTCGGTAGCCGGCTTCACAGGTGAACCCTGCGAGCCGCTCCGCCCATTCAATAACAATGACGGCCGTCTCCAGCATGGCTTCATCCAGACCAATGTGATCCAGCGCATGTTGAGGATCGTCGAGCCGGTACAGATCAACATGATAGAGCTTCATCCGGCCGTCATAATCCGACATCAAGGTAAACGTCGGACTGTTGACGTCGTTTGGGTCAATGCCTAGTCCGGCGGCAATGCCTTTGGCGAAAGTGGTTTTGCCAGTTCCTAGATCACCTTCCAGAAAAAAAACGGTTGCCGCCTCGATGGCCTCGCCCAGTTGTCGGCCCAGCTCAAATGTTTCTTCGGCGGAGTGGGTTGTGAACGTTTGCATCGTTCAGGCTTTGTTGGCTGTTTGAGAGATCGCCTGGCTCAAATAGCGGATCACATCAGAGGCCACCAGTGTGCGCATATCCAGGGCCTCAGCCGCCAGATCAGCCGCCAACCCATGTAGGTAGACCGCTGCCTGTGTGGCTTCCAGCGGCGCGTCCGGCGTTTGCGCCAGAAAGCCGGCGATGATGCCTGTCAACACATCGCCTGATCCGGCCGTGGCCAAGCCCGCATTGCCGGTAGGATTGACGTAGATTTGTCCATCCGGCGCGGCAATCAAACTGCGATTCCCTTTGAGCACCAGAATGAGCGAATGCTTAACAGCAAAATCGCGCGCCACGGCGACGCGGTTGTCCAACACATGCCGGGTTGACGCGTTCGCCAAACGAGCCATCTCGCCCGGATGCGGCGTGAGGATCAAGGGAATTTCTTTCCCCGATAGATTGCTGGGCCAGGGCGATAAACAATTAAGTCCGTCGGCGTCAATGACCGTTGGACGGTTTCTCTGTCGGACGACCGCCTCGGTGAAACGGCGCGTCCCGTCACTCGTCGTGATGCCGGGGCCTATGGCTACGACCGTGCGTTCCAGCGCCAGACCTAACGCGCGATCCTGAGCTGTCTCAGCAATCGCGCCGTCCGGTGTTTCGCTCAACAACTCGGTCATGGCTTCCGCCACACGCGAGATAATGGCCGTCTGGGCGCTGGAGACAGTTGCCACCGTGACCAGCCCGGCTCCAGCACGCAAAGCAGCTTCAGCGGCCAGACAAGCAGCGCCAGGCTTGCCGCGCGACCCGGCAATCAGTAGCGCATGCCCATACGTGCCTTTGTGACTGAGTGGAGTTCGCCGCGTGCGATCAAGCCAGTGAGCAATATGACGCGGTTCCAGCAGATTCAACGCAGCGCCTGATTGGCTGATCAATGAATCAGGAGAACCGATAGGAACAACGACTAATTCGCCGCCTCGATAGCATGCTGGCGGCAGCACATTGGCAGGCTTTGGAGCTGTGAATGTCACCGTCAGGTCAGCTTGAATCGTCGGGCCGATGATTTGATCGTTGTTGGCGGCAAGCCCCGACGGGATGTCAATAGCCACGATCGGCACAGCATGTTCAGCCGAGATGCGATTCAAATGGGCAATGACGCTGGCATACAGGCCGCTGGCCGGTCGTTGTAAGCCCGTGCCGAGCAGAGCGTCAACAATGAGATCGTACGCCGGAAAGAGTTGCGCTAACTCTTGCCAGTTTTCGCTGGTGCGCAGCTCGCCGAACGTTATGCTGTCATCGTCAGCGGCCAGTTGCTTGACGATCTGAAAATTGACGCGTGCGTCACCTGCGGTTGCATCCAGCTCGCCGAGCAACAACACATCCACCACTGCGCCGCGCATCCACAACTGGCGGGCTACGGCGGCGCCGTCACCGCCGTTGTTGCCTTTGCCGCAGGTGATAAGAATTCGCTTGCCGCGCACCGCCCCGTATTTTCGCTCGATGGCCAGCGTCGTTTGCGTTGCCGCATTTTCCATGAGCAGCAAGCTGGGAATGCCGTACAAATCGGTTGAGAGCCGGTCCACCTGCTGCATTTGTTCGGCAGTGAGTATCTTCATGCTGAACCTGCTTTCGAGGTGACGCTATGCCCGACGGATGACGATCTCGACACGCTGATTTCTTCGCTGCGCCTGAGCCGATTGGCCGGGCAATAGTGGCGCCTCAGCGCCGCGACCAACAGCCCGCAGGGCTTCGCTGGGCACGCCGCGTGCCAGCAAGTGCGCCACCACCGCCGCTGCATTGGCTTGCGAGAGCGCTTGCAAGCGTTCGGGAGCGCCTGGGCCGGCCAGATGGCCTTCCACCGAATAGGTTCCCATCGGGTAGGTCGTCAGGATGCCCGCGATGCGATCGAGCTTGGCTGCCGCTTCCGGCTTCAGTCGTGGGACGCCAGCCGTCGAGCGAGGCGACGAGACGAACAGTTGATCGTTGGGAAGCACAACGATGAATTGATCGCCGTCCTCGCGAATTTCGCCCAGTCGCGCCAGCGCCAGCTTGCCACGATGTTCGGTCAACGGGATGCTGGTTTGGCGAAGCCGATAGATTTCCGTTTCCAGCGCCTGTATTCTGGCTTGTTCAGCCGATGTGTTCAATTGCTCGCGTAAGGCTTGTTCGGTCTCTGTCAACTGTCGAATTTGCTCGTCGCGTTGTTCAATGGCGACGTGAGCTTGGCGCAGCTCGGTGGCTAAGCGTGCGATCTGCTGGTTTGCTTCACGCAGTTCGAGGTCTTTTTGATCGAGCGCGCGGTTGAGTTGAACAATGTCGGTTCTGGCTCTGCCCAGCTCTTTTTCTGCTTGATTGGCCCTGTCTTCCAGATCAGCGATCAACGCTTCCTTGCGTCGTTGGTCTTCAGCCTCACGGCGTTCGCGGGCCAGTCGCCGCGCCACCTCAGCCATCACGACCGCGCGCCGTGCCCAGATGGCCGCGCGTTCATCAGCGCCTCTGTCAAACGCCATCTCCGCATCGGCCAGCCATGACTCCGCTTGCTTGAATTCTTTGCTGGCATAGACATCAACCTGAAAATAGCGGGCGATGTCAATGGCGCGTCGCGCCTCAAACAGCTCGACCGGTGTTTCGCGGTCCCGCTGCGTGCTGACACGGTCTTCCTGCCAGGGCACGCTTTCCAACCCAATGTCGCCGCGAAAGTGAACTTCGACAGGTTCCGTTTCATAACCTTCTCGTTCATCAGGCGGCAGGCTGGCCAATACGACTTCGCGGCTGGGCGATTCGACCAGGAAATGCGGCTCGGCTGTCATCACAATGCAGAACGTGCGATGTCGCGTAGAGGTCTCAACCGTGCCACCCCATGTTTTGCGAATGATGCCGCGTTTTCTTGGACGCAGCTCGCCAATATTATCCACAAACCCTTCCGGCGTCACTGCCCAGAACACGTAGGTTGTGTACTGACGTTCGCTTGGTGGGTCTACTTCTCTCACATTGAGCGTCAGGCGAGCATTGCCGTCCTTATACTCGATGATGGCTTTGCCCTCTGTCTGGCGATAACGGGTTGTGCCGCGCAATCTCAACTCGACTTTTTTGTCCACAGGAAAAGTGACGGCTGTCGCCGTGAACTTGAAATCGCTTCGTCCCTGCGCCGCCGCGGGGACGACCGTGGCAGAGAGCATGATCGAGCTGGATAGAACAATCAAAAGGAATCTTCTCATGATTCTCCTCAGAAAAAGTGGCACAGGCATTCCTGCCTGTGGCGTTTTTCATCGTTTCTGGGCGTTGTCCAGACGGCATGAACAACTCCTCAGAAAAAGTGGCACAGGCATTCCTGCCTGTGGCGTTTTTCATCGTTTCTGGGCGTCGTCCAGACGACATGAACAACTCCTCAACGAAACACTAGCGTTTCGGCGCGTAATAACCGGCGCGATGGGACGTCGTCACGTTTGGGCGTCCTTTGACGCTGATTTGGATTTTCCGCCACGCGCCGTCTCGCGCCGTGTTGGTTGGGTAGTAAGCGACGATGTATTGACTGCTCAACTCATCAGCAATCTGTTTGAAGGCCACTCGCAATTGTTCAGCCGCTTTCGGATAGAAAGCTTGACCGCCGCTGGCCTCAGCCATTTGATCAAGTATCGTCGCATTGACATCAGCAAAGCGGAACGAATCGCTGAGACCGATTGGAAAGATCATCACGTTGGCGCGTTGAGCCTGTTCGATCACGTCAGAAAGTTTCATCACGCTGGAGGTATCATGGCCATCAGTAATGAGAATCAGCGCGCGACGCACACGCCGATCATAGCGTTGCAAGATGCGTTGAGCGGTCGTGCCGTCCAACACTTCACGGATAGCGATATAGGCTGCATCGTAGATCGAAGAACCTTGACTGGCATAGCCTTCGTCCGTTCTGACCAGCATTCTGAGTCCTGAGGTGAGTCGTTGTTCACTGCTGGTCAGCCCACGCGCTAGCCTGACTGTGCCACGAAATGTGAGGATGGCCGCATAATCAGTGCCCCAACGGAAAAATTCTTGGAAGAATTTCTCTGCTGCTTCGCGTTCTTTCGGCCAGTTGAATTCCTGACTACCGCTGAAATCAATGACGAGCGCCAACACCATCGGGACTTCATTGTTGCGAGCAAAGAATTCAATTGGTTGGAGGACGCCATCTTCAAACACTTCGATGGCGTCTTGCGTCAGGTCAGTAATGAATCGGTTGTTGGCATCGGTCGCTGTGAACACGATGTCCACCAAGTCGCTCTGTAATGCGATCGGTTCGTCCGGCAGTTGGACCTGAGTCTGTGGACGATCCTGATTGGCAAACAATGGCCGGCCCGATTGTGCCGTCAGGTTTGGCAGCCCCGTTGCCATCATCAGAGCGAACGTGATCAGCGCATAAATGAATCGTTGTATCGCCATTGCCATTCCCTTTTTCGCGGCTGATTTTAGCACATCTGCACGTGTCAGCGTAGAGCTTAACGCGGATGCGAAGCCGCGCAATCAGCGTGGGGAAGTGGTGCCCCCGGCTGGACTCGAACCAGCGGCCTACAACTTAGGAGGCTGTCGCTCTATCCACCTGAGCTACGGGAGCACATGATTCACGAAGCGTATTTTAACAAGGAAACGACCTCATAACCAGCCAGTCGCTCACGCCCTTTGAGGAATTCCAGTTCAACGACGAAGCCAAATCCGACGACGTGACCGCCAAGTTGCTCAATCAATTGAGCCGCCGCCCGCGCCGTTCCCCCCGTTGCCAGCAGATCGTCCACAACCAACACCGATTCACCCCGTTCAATGGCATCGGTGTGAATCTCGAGCGTGTCCTGACCATACTCCAGATCATAGGTGGCTCGCGTGGTATGCGCGGGCAGTTTGTTTGGCTTGCGCACAGGCACAAATCCAGCGCCCAACCGATAGGCCAGCGCCGGGGCGAAAATGAATCCACGCGCTTCGACACCAACAACTTTCTGCACCGACTTACCGGCAAACGCCTCGCCCAGCCGGTCAATGACGGCTTTGAATCCTTGGGGGTTCTTGAGCAACGTGGTGATGTCGTAAAAGAGAATGCCCGGCTTGGGAAAGTCAGGCACTTCTCGGATCAGCTTCTTGAGGTCTTCCATACTCACCCCGCATTAGGGCACATCCACCGTGAATCTGAAGAAACGGCCCGTTGGCGTTAGTTCAAACTCTTCGACCTGTCGCACCCGCGCGTGCGGTGGCCCTTGTTCCAGTTCAGCTTTGAATGCCGCCATCGCCGCCGGTTCAGCTTCGGCGATCACTTCGACGCGACCGTCGGGCAGATTCCGAACCGTGCCGACAACATCGTGTCGTTGGGCAGCTCGAATAGCGAAATAACGATAGCCAACCCCTTGAACCATCCCGCTGATGAGAAACCGACGCGCGATCATCACAAACATCGAAAGGCAAATAACAGAAGGCTGCCTCTCTATGGCCTCCTCTGTCGCCTTCTTGGTGGTGTTGTGTGCGTTTGATCGTGGTCGGGGCGAGAGGATTTGAACCTCCGACCTCTCGGTCCCGAACCGAGCGCTCTACCAGGCTGAGCCACGCCCCGACAAAGGCCGCTATGATACGGGCACAGGGTAGAGAAGTCAAGACAGATGACCGATGTGCGCGGACGAGCGCTTCAGAACAGCGAAAAACCAGGCATACAGCAAGAGAGCTTACCGACCCGCTTTTGGATTGCTTATTATGGTAATCATGGAGAAAAAGAGCACGTTCTTTTTAGTGGCCTCCCTGTGTGAACATTCGTTCGGAGTGGCGTCCCTGTGTGGACGCCCGCTCTCAACGACTGCCGCTTGGGCCGTTCTGCTCTTGCTCTCTATTGCGCTTCATCAGTCATGGCCTTTCTCCAGACTATTGGTATTATGACTCTGGCTTCTGGCTCTTGGACTATTGGCATTATTCTCGCCAACCATGCTCGCCAATGAGCTTGACAAACACGCAGGGACCGGCATCTTCGATTAGATTCTCCGTTTCTCGCTTGGTCACACGGAGCAATTCTTGTTGCTTATCATCGCCAACGGGAATGACCAATCGTCCGCCAATGACTAATTGATCGAGCAATGGATTGGGAATCTCCGGGCTGCCAGCAGCCACCAGGATGCCGTCATAAGGGGCATATTCGGCCCAGCCGAGCGTGCCATCGGCGACCTTGATCAGGACATGATCGAACCCCAATTGCTCCATTCGCTGTTGCGCTTTTCGCGCCAGTTCAGGAATGCGCTCGATGGCATAGACAGCTTTAGCCAGATAGGCGAGGATGGCCGTTTGGTAACCTGAACCGGCGCCAATTTCCAGGACGCGATGGTGTTGCTCCACGCCCAGAAGTTGCGTCATCCAGGCGACCATGAAGGGTTGCGAGATGGTCTGACCGAATCCAATCGGCAACGGATGATCGTCATAAGCGCGCGTCTGGAGCGCCTCTTCGACGAACAGATGTCGCGGGATGGCCATCATGGCTTCAAGGGTACGCGCATCGTTGATCCCTTTGCTGCGCAGCCGTTCTACCATCTGTTGACGGGCGCGCGTCAACGGGTCAATCCGTTGCTTGCCGTTCTGTGGTTGGGTCGCCATAAGGCAGGGAGTCCCACGATTTGATCAATGACAAAGCGTTGGCGCTCGTCAAGTCGTTTTGCAGCGGCGTGATCGAGATATAGCCGTCGAGAATGGCTTGATAGTCTGTGCCGGCCTCAGGATTCCACGTGGATTTATCTTCGCCGATCCAATAATACTTGCGGCCACGTGGGTCGAGTCCTTCGGTAATCCGCGTCTGAATGACTTTGTTGCCTTGTCGGGTGACGCGAACGCCGCGGATAGCCTTTCGAGGTATATTCACATTCAACATGGTGCGCTCAGGCAGTCCTTGTTCTAGCACCTTTCGCACCAGGATCGTGGCGAACGCTGCAGCCGGCGTAAAATCCAGCTCGCCTCGTCCTTGTAGAGAAAATGCCACTCCGGGCAAGCCGTAGACAATCGCTTCGGCAGCGCCGGCAACCGTGCCTGAATACAGCACGTCGTCACCCAGGTTAGCGCCTTGATTGATGCCTGAAACAATCAGATCAGGCAATGAATCCAGGATCACATTGATGGCCAGTGTCACGCAATCAACCGGTGTGCCGTCAACCGCGAAGTGATGGGCGTCTATGCGGTCAATGCGCAGCGGTCGTCCGAGGGTGATTGCGCGAGACGCTGCGCTCATTTCATGCGAGGGAGCGACCACGTAGATGTCACCGAGCGGCCTGAGCGCCTCTTCCAGCGCGCGGATGCCTTGATAATGGATACCATCGTCATTGGTGATGAGAATTCGCGGCATGAGGAAAACAAAAAGCTAAGAACCCGAGGCGACGGCTTTCGTGATACTCCCGGTCGCGCTGCGGTGTCCTTAGCTCCCGATTTAACATTGGTCGGGACGACTGGATTTGAACCAGCGACCTCTTGCACCCCAAGCAAGCGCGCTCAACCAGGCTGCGCCACGTCCCGATAAGCTCTGAGTACACTCAGGGGGTGTTTATATCACTCTGCTTGAGCATTGTCAACAAATGCTCCAGTTCGCGTCGAATCCGAGCGATAGCTTGAAGCGCCTCAGCCGAGAGCGGCGCCGTTTCAGCCGACGAGGCCTCTGCTCTGGCTGATTCGTGATCGAGCTGAGTCGTCTCATTGGTAATCACGGTCAGCCGTGTTCCTGCGCGCATTCCCTGCGACAATTTTTTCTTAGCGCCAGCAATGGTGTAGCCTTCTTCTTTAAGGAGCCGCTTGATGTATAACACCAGCTCCACATCACGCCGGCGATAGACGCGCTGTCCGGCGCGATTCTTTTGTGGCGCTAATTGAGGAAATTCGGTTTCCCAGTACCGGAGCACATGGGGTTGCACATCGGCCAATTCGCAGACCTCACCGATCTTGAAGAACAATTTGTCAGGAATCACATTCGCGTTGACTGCCTGCATAAGCCCTCCCGATAGCCCACACAATCAGTCCGAGCGCTCCGAGCGAACCGCTCGCGTTGGGTGATACTGCAATACACGCGCTGGGACCTTGCCATTAGCCGGGGGACGACCCCGGCGCGTCGCACGTGGGACTACCTCCATCATTCCAATATCACCAAGATACACTTGGTCTCCTGCCGCCAAACGTTGCTTGATCACCTCTAACAAAACATCAATGATTTCGCTGGCCTCGCGGGTGCTTATGCCACCGTGGCGTTCATAAACTGCGCGGGCCAAATCTGCTTTTGTCACTACCACATTGACCTCCGCCACGACCCTTATGGTACGGTTTTTCCAAAGGGGTGTCAACCATTGGCTTGACAAGGCGATAGGCCTGCGGCTACCCAAAACCGACTGGCCGGACGGCCATACGCGCCGCCACGCAAGCCGGCCTCTCCGCTCATAAGCCAATTAACGGTTTATCCAGAAAGAAGCCGAGTAGCGCGGGGAATAAGAACGTCAACAGAGCCAGTTTCACCAACGTCCCTGGCAAAAGGCTCGATGGACCTGAAAAAAACAGTAGAACCAGCAACACACCGGCTACACAAGGAACCGTCCAGATCAATGCAGCCAACAGCGCTGGCGTGAGCGCGACAAGCAATGCAATCAAGAGTTTTTTCATAATTGATGTCTCCGCCCTGTTAGATGCTCGCTCACGCCTTGGTGGCAGACGCTCCCGGCCCGATTGAAGAGTATCTGAGTGACCATGCGGGAATCCATTGACCGAGCTCGGCGTGTGTCTACCACCTCCATGTATGTTTGACGCCACTGCTGATCACTGGCAGCATCGGCCTGTTCTCCGGTAAGCGTGCTCCACTTCGGTCTGTTTGACATTGATTAGCAGTGAAAGAATAATCGTCAGCTCGGACGAGCGCTTGTGGCAGTGCGACGGACGGCCGCAACGTTTTCCCAAGGGCAGCTACGAGCTGTAGGGAGAGCGTTCTGAGTTGAGATGAAAACGTCCGGTGCGGGTTAGCATCAGGAGCCGTCTTCCGACCAGCCAAAGAGCGTTCTGAGTTCAGATGAAGACGTTCGCTGCGGGAGACCTCCTGATCCAGGTATCTCACCGGTTGCGGCCGTAGTAACAGAACGTGCCGGCGCTGCTGCAACACCCAGCAGCTCTGTATGAGGAACCGTTATGCTGACGGCTGATCTGGCGATGAGTTGGCGGCGTGGCCGACGGACCGGACCGCGCTACATCAATCCACGTGACCCCAATATGCTTCAGGTCGCTGATGATCTGATCACGCTCTTCCACCAACATGAGGGGCAGCGGCGTGGCCAGTTGGAACAAGCGTTGCATGAATATATCGGCGTCGCTACCGATTATCAAATTCTGCGTGGAGTGATTAAACTGCTGATGGATCAGTGCCTGTTTGATACCACGAGTCCGCTCGATCCGGTGATGGTCCGGCAATCGGTTTTTCTCAAGGCACGCCGGTATCATCCGGTGGCTGATTCAGAGGCGCTTCGTCAACGCGTGCTGGCCGAGGTCGCTGCCGAGCTGAATCATTCAGCCGCTGCTGTCGAGCAGAGCCTCTTTGCCGATTTGCCGGAACATCAACGTCTGGTCCAGTTCAGCGCAATCACAGCGGCGGAGCTGCTCGATCAGTACAACCTGGCGCAGGCCCAGGCGTTGCTCTATCGCTGCATCGCGATGGACATCTGGCTGGCGCCGCAGGAGCCAACTGGCTATCGCCGGTTATTTGACGCCATCAAATGTTATCGGTTGATGCATGCCATTCGTGGCACGCCGCAATCGGGCTATGAAATTCGCCTCGATGGTCCTGTCTCGCTGTTTCATCGGTCGCAGAAGTATGGTGTGCAAATGGCTGTATTCCTGCCGGCGTTGTTGCGTTGTCGTCACTGGCGCATGAAAGCCGAAATTGAACAAAAGCGGGGCAGCGCGTTTTTTGAACTGACCAGCGATCAACACGGGTTGCGCCCACCTGAACCAGACGAACCGATCGCTCAACCAACTGTCAGCGAAAAACTGATCGCCAATTTGAACAAGTCGGGATATGGTTGGCGGGCAGAGCCAAGCTGCGCGGTGATCACCGTGGGACAGAGCGTCTTCATTCCTGATGTTGTGTTTCGGCGCGCGGAGCACCAAGAGCAGCAGGCAGGCCATCCCCAGGTGGTCTATTTGGAGATCGTAGGATTTTGGACACCACGATGGATCAAGGAGCGATTGCGACAACTGGAACGCGCAGGACTGAGCAACTTCTTGTTGGCGGCTTCAACGGAATTTTTGGCTAGCCGCGACGCACTGCCTGCTTTGCCGCCTAACGTGATTGTTTTCCAAACATCGCTCGACGTGCGAGCTGTCCGGGAGGCGCTGGAAGCTATCCGAGTTGGGCCTTGAGGAGGTCTGCTACCAAAACGTCTGATCTGATTTAATACCAGTTGCAAAGGGGAAGGCCACATCAATGGAGCCAAAAAGCGGGGCGGAACCTGAACTGGCTGAGCGGCAATCTGTGATCTTCACTCGGCATTTACTTGGGCGGCAGCAGCCGCCCACACGAGGGTGCCAGATGTGAAACGTCGGACATCACCCCCCAATTTCCAAGGCGCCTTGCAGAGGCGCCAGCAGTTCTCCCATGGGTCGTTCATGCAGGTGAACCGCTTGCTGCGAACACCCATGTCTTGACGCGCCGCAGACGTGCCACGCTGGTTCGATCGGCTGTTCCAGACGTTGCACGTCTGGCTACCTGCTGTTTGCGCCTCCGGCGCAAGCTGAGCTTGAACGTTTTCCGAGCAATCGCCCTTATGCTCCGCGCACGCCACGAAGGGAAATGGCGCACAGGGGGGAACGCCTGCGCCACTTTTTCTGAGGAGAAAGCGCCGTCGATGAAGTTAGGAGCGTATGAGGATGCGTTTTGGAGTGCGGCGGCAAGCCCGCAGGGCGCGACGCCGCTTTGGCCTGGTGGGTAGTGTTGGGACAGAAAGCGCCGTCGGCGCTTGGCTCTGCCGGCGCACTCCAAAAAGTCAGGAATCGCGCCTATGCAACAGCCCGCCACGAATGATGAAAAGATAATTCTTTCGTGAGGTTCGTGTGTTTTGTGGGCTATTTTCTGAGGAGCATGAAAATGGTTATTGTCAAGAGAGAGGACGCAAGATGTAATTGCTCTGCGTTGCAAATCGCGTTACAGTATGCCGCTGATGGAGGAAACGACAAACCCGTACTGGCTTGACAAAGACAGTGTAGATGCACTTCGCGCTGCGCTGGAGACGCTGGAAGCCGGCTTCAGATCATTGCCGCCGTTGACGCCGCCGGATACGCAGGGCATGGAGCATGTGCTCTTCGAAGTCGCCGAACGCCTGCGGGACAATTATCCGTATTTCCACCCACTCTATGCTGGACAGATGTTGAAGCCGCCGCATCCGGTGGCGCGGCTTGCCTATGCGCTGGCCATGTGGATCAATCCCAATAATCATGCGCTGGACGGTGGACGCGCCAGCTCGCAGATGGAGAAAGAAGCGGTTGCCCAATTGGCGCACATGCTTGGATGGGACTCGCATCTTGGGCATCTGTGCGGCGGGGGCACGATGGCCAATCTGGAAGCTCTCTGGATCGCCGGACAGTTGCGTCCCGCGACCACCGTTGTCGCCTCAGCGCAAGCGCACTACACGCATCAACGCATCAGCCGTGTGCTCGGTTTGCCATTTGAATCCATCCCGTGTGATCGCCGAGGACGACTGGATGTGGAGGCGTTAAAACGGCGTCTGGATCAGGGCGGCGTCGGGACTGTCGTCGCCACCATTGGAACCACCGCCATGGGCATGGTTGATCCGTTGCCGCCGTTACTCGACCTGCGTCAGCGATATGATTTCCGGTTACACGCTGATGCAGCCTACGGCGGCTATTTCCTATTAACGGATAATCTCTCGCCGGAGACGCGACAGACGTTTGACCGATTAGGCGAGGTGGATTCCATTGTGATTGATCCGCACAAGCACGGTCTTCAGCCGTATGGTTGCGGCTGTGTCCTATTCCGCGACCCATCGGTAGGCCGATTCTACAAACATGAGTCGCCGTACACCTACTTCACTTCGTCTGAATTACACCTGGGCGAAATCAGCCTGGAATGTTCGCGCGCTGGCGCGTCAGCCGTTGCACTGTGGGCAACGCAGAGGTTATTGCCGCTCGTTCGTGGCGGAGAGTTTGCTCGAATGTTAAACAGCACGCGCGCGGCGGCGCTGGCCTTGCATGAAAGGCTGCAAGCTGACGATCGCTTCATCACGCCCTGCGCGCCCGAATTGGATATTGTCGTGTGGTCGGTGCGTGCCCGGCGTGTGAGCGAAGCATCGGACATCGCGCGAGCGGTTTTCGCTGAGGCCGCGCGGCGGCACTTGCATCTGGCATTGGCCCAGTTGCCGGTCGAGTTCTTTGATCTCTCTGCTGCTGGCATGAGCCGCGATCGAGAGACGCTGACATGCTTGCGCTCCGTGCTGATGAAACCGGAACATGGCCAGTGGATAGATCGCATCTGGGAGATTCTGGATCAAGCCACACGTGCTGTCTTGTCGTCGCACTCATGCAAACCGGACACGCACTCATGAGAGCCTCTGGCATGAGGTTTTCGACGAGACGAGGAAAACAGCCATGAGAACAAAGACGCTCCTGCGCCAGATTCAATTGATCGCTCTGGCCGTGATATGCTTTTTCGCTGGGCAGCCGGTTCCGGCTCGGACGACTATGAACACAACACTTGATGTCACCAAGGACCCGCATTCGTTCGCCAATACGTCGGAGGTTGTGGTCACGCATCTGGAGCTTGACCTTGAGGTAGACTTCGCCAGCAAGCGGCTTACTGGAAAGGCCTCGCTCCGCATGAACAACAAAGCCGGCGCGCGTCGGCTGTATCTGGATACGCGTGATTTGACGATCCATCGCGTGACTGTAGGAAGTAGCGAATCGCCGGCGACCTATTCATTAGGTGATCCGGTGCCTTACCTCGGACGGTCGCTGATGATCAACATCACGCCGGAAGCCGACCGGGTCAACGTCTATTACACAACCAGCCCTGAGGCAGCCGCGTTGCAGTGGCTTGAGCCTTCACAAACCGCTGGCGGGAAACGGCCATTTTTGTTCACTCAGTCGCAGGCTATTTTGGCGCGGACTTGGATTCCGTGTCAGGATAGTCCTGGCGTGCGTATGACCTACACGGCGCGGGTGAAAGTCCCGCCCGATCTGATGGCCGTCATGAGCGCGAGCAACAGCACGAAAAAGAGTGCAGACGGTCTTTATCACTTCCAGATGACTCAGCCTGTGCCTTCATACCTGTTAGCCTTAGCGGTGGGCGATCTTGAATTCCGCGCGGTGGGAAAACGCAGCGGCGTGTATGCTGAACCCGGTGTGATCAAAAAAGCGGCATGGGAGCTGGCCGACATGGAACGGATGATCGCGGCAGCAGAATCGCTCTACGGCCCGTATCGGTGGGAACGGTATGATGTGATTGTGTTGCCGCCCAGCTTTCCCTTCGGCGGCATGGAGAATCCACGGCTGACCTTTGCGACGCCGACGATTCTGGCCGGAGACCGCTCACTGGTTGCGCTGATTGCTCATGAGCTGGCCCATTCGTGGTCGGGCAATTTGGTGACCAATGCCACCTGGAACGACTTCTGGTTGAACGAGGGGTTCACCACCTATTTTGAACGGCGCATCATGGAAGTCGTGTATGGCAAGAGCTATGCTGAGATGTTGGCACAGCTTGGTTATCAGGAACTGCAACGAGCGATTGCGGAGCTGGGCCCGACCCATCCTGATACGCGATTGCGGCTGGACCTCAGTGGACGCGATCCTGACGAAGGCCTCACGGAAATCCCGTATGAGAAGGGCGCACTCTTTTTACGCTGGCTCGAAGAGACGGTCGGTCGGGCTAAATGGGACGCCTTCTTACGCTCCTACTTTGATCGGTTTGCTTTCCAAAGTATGACGACCGATGGATTCCTCCAGTACCTGCGCCAACACCTCCTCAGTCACGATCCGGCACTGGAAGCCAGGTTGCGGATTGATCGGTGGATTGATCAGCCGGGCTTGCCACCCGATGCGCCTCAGCCGCGATCCAGAGAATTTGATCGAGTCGAAGCCCAAGTGAAACTGTGGCAGTCGGGCAAATCGGCGCGAACACTGAAAACCGCTGGCTGGACGACGCATCACTGGCTGCACTTTCTCAGGACGCTGCCTCAGCCGCTGACGCGGCAACAGATGGCCGATCTGGACAAGGCCTTCAAGTTTACTCAATCAGGTAACTCAGAAATCTTGTTTGCTTGGCTCATGCTCGCTGTTGCCACTCAGTATGAGCCGGCTTATCCGGCGCTGGAAAAATTCTTGACCGGCATGGGCCGTCGCAAATTCCTACGACCGCTTTATACCGAGCTCGCCAAAACGCCCAATGGCGCCCAGATGGCTCGTCGCATATATGAACGCGCCCGCCCGACCTATCACGCTATCTCGCGTCAGACGATTGATGCCATTTTGAAGTGGGGGCACTAAGAACCTATCCCCAAAGGAGGAGACCACTGCGAGCAATGGCATTAAGGTGGTTGAATAGAACGCCGATGAGGCGGATGCGGCGGATTTTTCACGGATTGATCCGCGTTGATCAGCCCAGTCCGCGTCATCCGTGTTCCATGAGTTTTTTAACTTAATGCCATTGACCACTGCCAGTGGCCGATGGCTCGTCATCCGGGGACTGCTCCGATGATTTTGGAACAGAGCCTAAGTCCCTGGTCGCGCGCGAAGCCCTATGCGGCCGTGTCTATGCGGCCGTGTTACTGGTCGCGCGCCGGCATGGTTGAGCCAAGAGCGCCGGGGTTGTTTTTGATCGTGTATTGACCAGCCTCTATTGCGTGACTACACTTGGCCAGGAGTTTGGTATGAAAATGAATGCGTTTAAGCAGTCTTTCCTGTTCCTCCTATTGCTGAGTTGGCATATTCTGTTTGCGCCAGATGTGGAGGCTCATTTGGCTGAGCAGCCTCTTGTGCTCCGAGGACAGGTGGTCTGCTTCCAATGCTGGTTTGAAGCGGATCGGAAGACCGTTCCTTACGGCACGGCTGAAGATATTGCGTGCGCCGAAGTGTGTGGCAAGCAGGGCATTCCTAAAGCGCTGGCCGTGGCTGAACAAGACAAGACAACGCTCTATTTGTTGGAGTATGGCCGACTGAAGAAGCGGCGTGATGGTTGGCAGTCTTATGTCACCAAATATGTTGAAGTGACCGGACGGATACGCAAAGATGGTGATAAGCACTGGCTGAAGGTTGATTCATTGACGGTTGTCTCTTCGCCGTCTGCTGAATCTTCGGCGGCATTACCGACAGAAGCGCCCGAACTCACGCTCACCGACATGGGCGGCGCACAGCAACGATTGAGCGCAGCACGCGGCAAAATCATCGTCTTGAATTTTTGGGCGACGTGGTGCTTGCCGTGCCAAAAAGAGATGCCTGTGCTCGTCAAGTTGCAAAATGCTTATGCCGCCTGGAACGTGCAGGTGATTGGCGCATCGGCTGACGAGGTGGCGCGCCGCGCGCTGGTGATTGAGTTTACCCGCAAGCATAAGATCAATTTTCCAGTGTGGCTCGGCGCAACCACCGATGACATGCAGCGATTCGGCCTCAAGCCTGAGTTGCCCGGAACGGTCGTCATTGATCGAGATGGCAAGATCGTAGATCGCATCAACGGGGTCGTCACAGAAAAGGCGCTGGAAAAGATTCTCAACGAGCTGCTTGCTCGGTCTACATCGGAAACTGATCATCCACCGCACCATCAACACAGGGCGGATGCCGGTCGAAGTTCCAGTGTTCCTTCCTGACCGGTCTGACCGGGTGAAGGTCGCGCGGTCCGGGGGATCGCTTCCGCTGAGCAGCATCGTTGGACACTTGGCGCACGTTTCATCAGTGGCCAGATTCCCCGCGCCAGTGTGCGCACCACGCTCACCTATCGTCTTTGGCCGCAATTATCGGTCGGCGTCGAGTATAACCCACGCGCCGATGATGTAGGATTGCTGGTGAATTGGATTGCGCTCAGTGAGACGGCGCGACGCCCTGCCTTGATATTCGGGACCAGTTCAGATCGCATCGGCACGCCGAGCGGCCGATCACTCTATCTCACCTTAAGCAAAGACCTATCTGAACAAGTGCGTTTGCCAATCGCGCCGTACGGCGGCGTCGCCTATAGTACCTATGAGGATCGCTTTTTGCCGATCGGCGGCCTCTTTGTTCGATTCCCATACAACATGTCATCACTGGTCATCTTCGATGGTGTCAAAGTTCATCCGACGTGGTCGTTCACGCTCAAGCAGCGACATATCTTTACGTTTGTCCTGGCGCAGGGACGCAATCCCGGATTCAGCTACAGCATCTCGTTCTAAGTAACGCGACAAAAGTTCGGAGCGTTTTTAGAGTGCTGCGACGTGTCGCAGCTTTGGCCGGAAAGCGGTGAGACGTCACCACACGCCAAAACGTCCCGTCCCCCATAATGTCCCAGAACGTTTGTCCACCCTTTTAGGACAATTTGCATGTGTGAGGTCAGCCGCTTTGCAGGCTGCTCTGACGCGGTAGGTTCAATAATGCTTCAATCGGTTTGAGCAAGCTTTGAGGCCCGGCCACCAAACCGGGTAGCCTGGGAGTCGCCGAGTTGAAGCGGATCACCGCATTGTTCATATCACGAACGAATCCCCCGGCCGCATGCACCAACGCGACGCCAGCAGCCACGTCCCACTCATGCTTTGGGACGAACGTCCATGTGGCATCGGCCAGCCCGGCGGCCACCAACGCCAGCTTGTAGGCGACCGAACCAACCGGCTTGATCTGTAACCCGATTCCCTGAAACCGCTGCCATTGGCCTCGTTTCATCTCACTGCGACTGGCCAGCACCGTAGCTCCTTCGAGCGTACACCGGCTGCTCGGATGCGCCGGTTGGCCGTTATAGCTGAGGCCCGTCTCCAATGAGCCGAGGAACATTTCTCCGGTGGCTGGATTACAAATGCCTCCGGCAATGGCAACGCCATCCTCGACCAGCCCGATCGAGATGCACCATTCTGGAATCCCGCTGACGAACTCACGTGTGCCGTCAATTGGATCAACAATCCACACGCGCCGGCACTCTAGCCGATGCAGATCATCGCTGGTTTCCTCCGAGAGCCAGCCTTCACCATTGCGCGGTAGGATTTTTCTCAAAACCTCATTGATTGCCGTGTCAGCCAACGTCACCGGGTCTTGGCCGCGTTTGTACTCGACTTTCAATACTTTAGCACATAACTGACTGACGACCGCCGACGCCGCTTCAAGCGCGCGCTTGATTCGTTCCAGGTGATCTATTGTCATGAGTCTTGTTGGCAGGTGAATTGGCGAGCAGCCACAAAGGCCCACTCCAGGAAGCGCGCGTTGGCGCCTTGCATTGGCCAGGAGGGGCCTTTGCGCTCATTCGAGTCGTTCAGTCAGCTACGGCTGCAACTCCGAGGTTACGATAGCGCCGCCCATTTGGGGAATCGTGGCGCGTGTTTTGACAACCTTACGGTCTTCTTTGGCGACCCACAGGAGCGTTTCACCCGGCTCGCCTTCAGCCGACGTGACTTCAACTTTGAACGTGTCGAAGCGACCAGCCGGTAGGTTCGCGCTTTCCGTGCCCACGACTCTGAGTTGCATGAGTTTGACCTTCTGCGTTTGAAGATCAAAGTTGCGGAACGTCGTGCTGTAGCCTTCCGCGAGTGGTAGCGCAGCCATCACATCGTATGCGCCCGCGCCATCAGCAAACAACGCGCCGCCCAGCTCGGCATCAATCGGTCGCGCTTGACCGCCCATGGACATCGAGCCGCTGACCTTGTTGTCTTTGACTTCCATCTCAATCGCAACCGGGCCTTGCTTCACCGAGCGACGCTTCAGCCGCAGGCTGCCTTTTTCCAGTGTTGTCTGATCGCTGATTTCGCCCATCGGCAGCGTCGCTTTCTCGATGACGACCCAGTCGCCGTTCTCCTGTTTGATTTCTCGTGTGACGCTCATTGGAATGGACTGACCGGCCACTTCGATCTGGCCTTTATAGCGGGCTGTGCCCGGCCGCAAGTCCATGATCGGTTTTGGCACGCCGACGGTTGCTGCTTCAATCTTTTTGGGCAAGGTGACCGTGGCCACATCCACCGTGATTTCTTTCAATCGGGCGGCGACTTCCGGCTTCATGTCGGGTTGATAGCGTCCGCCCAGATGTTTAGCAAGGAACTTCTCAGCCAGCGCGATCCATGCCATGTTATTCACTGGACGAGCGAATCCATGCCCTTCATCTGGCGCGACCAGGTATTCAACTGGAAATCCGCGGTCGCGCAACGCCACGACGATCTGATCCGATTCCGCTTTTTTCACGCGCGGGTCATTCGCGCCTTGAACCACCAATAGCGGCGCTTTGATCTTGTGAGCAGAGTTCAACGGCGATTGTCGTTCCAGTTGCGCTTTGCCTTCAGGCGTGCTGGGATCGCCCATGCGCACATGAAAGAGTTTGCGTGCCGCTTCCCAGTAGGGCGGAATTGATTCCAGCAGTGTGATCAAATTCGATGGACCGACAATCGAAACGCCGGCAGCGTAAACATCGGGCGTGAACGCCAACCCTGCTAGTGTCGCATAACCGCCGTAAGAGCCGCCCATGATGCCGACGCGCTTGGGATCAACGATGCCTTGCGCCACCAGGTATTTCACGCCCCAGGTCAGATCGTCCTGCATCTTCTCTCCCCATTGCTTGTTTCCGGCATTGAGGAATTTTTTCCCGTAGCCGGTTGAGCCACGAAAATTCGGCTGCAATACAGCATAGCCACGATTGGCCCAGAATTGCGCGTCGCGATCGTATCCCCATCCGTCACGCGCCCACGGCCCGCCATGCGGGAAGACGATGAGCGGCAAATTTTTTGCTGGGACGCCCTTGGGCAACGTTAGGAATGCAGGGATTTCCAATCCGTCGGATGAACGATACCGGATGGCTTGCATCGGCGCCAGATGCTCGCGCGGAAGTTTATCGAAGACGCGATATTGGAACGTCAACTTCTTCTTTTGACGATCGAACAGATACCGCTGGCCAGGCTCTCGGTCACTGGTCGCTGTGACCAACATGAGCCGCTCATCTTTCGTGCCGGCGCCCATGCTGAGCTCCTTACCGGGCAGCTTCTTCTGCAGCCATTTGTAGTCCGCTTCGAAGGATTTATCCTTCCAGTAAATCCGCGTCCGTTCATCTTCGTAGATGGTGGCGATCAGCTCATCGCTGACTTCTGAGAAGGCGACATTGCTCAAATCCACACGGTTCATCGGGTCTGATTCAACCACCTGTTCGCGGCCTGTTTCAGGATCAAACAACACCAGTCGGACCAAATCCACATCATCGCCCTTGTTGCTGATCATGTAGACACGCTTGTTATCTTTGTGGAAACGCACAGGACCGCAGGATTCAAACACGCTACAGGAATAGACTTTGGTGAAGCCGTCTTGGTCAACACGCAACACCTCAGTGTCCCCATTATCAGCAATCCGCGTGGCCAGTCGTAGACGACCGTTCAGGTCGAATATCCAACCAACAATCCGTTCGGTGTTGCGCCGAAGCAGAGTGCGTTCGCCGGTGGAAATCTGCACTTTGTAAAGATCGTGCCATGAGGCATCACGGTCGTTCAGTCCAACATAGATGATGTCGGGTTGATTCTTTGGCACATCATAGATGACGGCGCGCGCGCCCTTGACGTCCGTCAGATTGCGCGCGGTAGGAACCTCTTGTCCAGCCGCCGGCGCTTCTGAGGGGTTGACGGCATAGACGTTGTAGTTTTCGTCTCCCTCTTTGTCCTGCACGAACAGGATGTATCGGCTATCGCGACTCCAAAAGTATGCCGGAATGGGGCGCTTGGTCTCGTTGGTGATCAACTTAGCCGCGCTATACGGTTCGTTGATGCGCTTGACCCAGATATTGCGTGTGTCTTTGTAGGGCTTGATAAACGCGATGTACTGTCCATCGGGTGAGAGCTGAGCGCCGGTGATTTCAGGATTGCCGTAGAACAGCTCACGATCAATGATGGGCGGCATGCCGCCTTTCTGTGCAAACACAGGCGTGATCAGCGGAGTCAAAAATAACGCTGCTGCAATGGCCAGTGCGACAGCAGGTAGGAGCCGCCACAACCGATTCGTCAGGTGATATGGCGTGAGCCCCTGAGCCATCCGGCATGTCCACACAAGCGCCTGGCTTTGATGATGAGTTTTCATAGAGCCTCCTCGTTCAGATGTTAAGCTTTGGTATCATTCGTGGTTTTGCATGGCTAAAAGTGACTTTCAGCTTACCACTCTCCTGTTGTTCTGGCAACATGCTGCTTACTCGTGCTGTGAGTGAAAGTCGGTCGCTCGTACCATCAGCCACAAAGCGACGTGATACCAATTGTGGAGAGAAAGACCTTGTTCTTTGTAAGGGCGTCGCTGTGTGCTCCATGGCATTAAGTTAGTGGAGTTGGATAGAACGCGGATGAGGCGGATGCGGCGGATTTTCGCCGATTGATCCGCGTTGATCAGCCGAATCCGCTTCATCTGTGTTCCATGAATGACATTAAGTTAGTGGTGCTGGGTAGAACGCGGATGAGGCGGATGCGGCGGATTTTCGCCGATTGATCCGTGTTGATCAGTCCAATCCGCGTCATCCGCGTTCCATGAGCTTCTTATTAATGCCATTGCCCTCTGTGGTTCGGCACGTCTCCAACGCGCCGGGACTTTCTTAAACGGTTCCAGCAAGCGGTTGCTGTGCTCACGCATTCACCGTGTTTGTCTTCAGCGCGTCGGGGCTTTCTTGGAGAGTTCCACAGTTTGCACATCTGGCTGCCTTCTCACGAGCCGCTGGCACAGCTTGGACGAAATTGTGTAACACCATCAATCAGCAACCATACGAATTCTCACAAGCAAGCGAGCGTGTTCGGTTGTTGAGCTTGAACCACTTTGGAGCGGACGAACACGACGCCAATAGAGCGGAGAGTTTGATTGCGGCCTTTGGGCTATCGCCGAACCAAACCTTGGAGCGGATGAACGCGACCCCGACGGAGCGGAGAATGTGTTCATCTGTTGGGTTTGAGCTACCCCGATCAGCGTTCATACGACTTCCCACGCGCGGACGCTAACGGATCAACCGGAACACCGGACGAATGATCGCCACGTGCTCAGGCGGATTCGGTTCTTCATCGGGCAAAATGCTGGCCAACTCAAATGTTCTCCCACGATCAGCCGAGACATAGGTTCGCTGGCCATACACGTTTTTGGCGATACTCAACAAGACGCCGGTTGTTGCTGCATCCTCGGCAATTTCAACACCGAGATAAACGTTACCTCCGGTGACTCGGATGGGCGGATTGAAAGTAATTCTCACTCGGCCATGAACGCTCGCGCCGACACGAGCGATTGTTTCGCGACGATCAATGGTGAACGTGGGATTGGTCGGCGGCGCGTCAACGCCGGTCGGGTCAATGAACCCAATCAACCGAGCCTGTTTATTAACCGGACTGGGCGTGTCATGCCCTTTGAGAAATTCATACGTCACCGATTCCAACTCTGCCGGAAAGTGCGTCGGCTTGAATCGGACGATGAAAATTTTTCCCGCGTCTTCAAACCCGTCGCCGTGACAGAAGTAATCCTCCAATTGGTGTAGCTCGGTCGGACTTTTGCCTGCATTGATCGTGAGCGTGTAGGGACTGTTTGGTATGCGGGGAAATTGCGGCGCATTGACGGCTACATAGTAAGTGCCGGCTTCCAACGCGCGCGGCGTGATGGTCTCGCTTACCCCGCGCGACGTCACGGCTGAACCGGTCACCAGTTTGACGACGGCATCGTTCGGCCCAGGATCGGCTTTATGGTAAAACAGCCAGAGATCGAAGTCAGCCGTTCGGTCGAACGTCAAACTCAGACCAACGTCCATTGCCTGCGATAACGTGAACGTGTAAAAGTCCTGCAACGGAGCTAGCTCCTTGCAATCCTCCACGATTTCCTCTATCTGTGTGCCCGGATCAGTTGTGGCAGCAGTGCCGGTGATGATCAGCGTTGTGCCGCGTTCCAACGAGCCGAGTGATTGAGCCGTTTCGGGCGCATTGTTTGGTTCGGCTTCGGTGATCGTCAAAGTGCCTTGTTGCATTTGTGCAGTGCTCGAAAAGAGCGCAGCGAAGATGGCCACGCTCGCCAAGAGTGTGAAGCGATAGACGCTCCGGTAGTTCATAGGGTCCCTCCGTCAGAAATGAATTTTCATCCTGCCAACATACTGGCGCGGCGGAATGACATGAGTCCCGCCAAAATGGGATAGGAAGTTGTAAAGACCTTTTTCGTTAGTCAGGTTGAGTATGTCAAATTGGAATTCGGTTCTGTAGCGCCGTTCGCCAAACAGGCGGAGACCGAACGACCAGTTCCAGACCGTGCGTGGTTTGACGCGGAATGGGTCTTTGTTGAAATCCACGAAGGCTAGACCAAAGGCCAAATCAGGATTGGTTTCGACCTCGTCAGGAGATTCGACCTCGGTGACCAGACCGCTGTCATAACGACCCATGAGACTTGTCCACCAGCCGCGCTGCCGGTCGTTGAACATGATGCCCCATTGCGCGGCGATCTCTTGATCGTGGTCAATGCGGAACGGCCCGTCGTCCAGATGTTCGACGATGTGCGCATCCACAAACAGGCCGCCGGTGAACGGCGGGCTAACAATGGCCGACGCGCTTCCCAAACTGCAATAGCCGCTGAATCCACGATGCTCCGGCACGTCCACGCGCACGTCGAATCCTTTGATCTTGCCGCTGTCAATGGCCACGGGGAAGACAATCAGCGTTTGTGAGAACTGAAGATTATCGTGAACGTTTCGCGCGTCTTTGGTATAGTAGGCCGCATCCACGCGAAACCAATCCTTGACCTGCTGCTGAAGGCCGACCTCATAAGCGTGCTGGCGCTCTGATGGGACAAGAATCACACCAGAGCCGAGCGCAGCGATTACATCAGGTCCGGACAACTCAGCAGCCTCCGCCGAGCTGGAGAACAAGAGGTTTTCGTTCTGTGGCGTGAAAAACAGCCGGTTGTAAGAGCCGCGCAGCACTGTGCCTGTCAGCCCGATCCGATATGACAACCCGATGCGAGGTTGCCAGGCATCTTCACGAAGCAGGAAGCGATAATTGTCATAGCGCAGGCCGGCATTGAGTGTCAGGTTGCCATAGTGAACTTCATCTTGCACGAAGAATGAATACTGGCGACCTGTCTCTTTGCGCGAGAAATGAAAAATCTCTCCGCCGCGCGTGAGATCATAGGGACGCAATCCGACGTTGTAGAAATGAGGATCGCCGCCTTCTTTTGGCGGCACGTTAAAGTTCGGGTCGGTGATGGCGAACGAGAAATTCTCGCTCACCGGGAACCCCAGCAGTTGCACACCGGCTTTGACCCGATGGGTCTCGTTAGTGAAACTGAAGTGGACGTTGCCGCCGACATTGGTCAGATGACGCGCTTGCGAGGCCAGCAGCGGCGTGTCAAACGGGCTTTCCAGGAGCTGACCGATGCTGGTGCGATAGTAAGGTGTGACTTCGATCGTCATCCGATTGTTCAGAATGTGCAACCAGTTGAAACTCAAACTCAGGTCGCGCGGCTTCTGAACTTGGTTCTGACCGGCCAGATGCTGCGAGAACAAATTCGGCACCTGGTAACGCGACCGTCCTAGCGCCACATTCAGCCGCAGAAAGTCGCTCGTGTGATTAGGCGTGTAGTCCAACCGCGTGAACAGTCGTTGCGTGTTACCGCCATTGTGCAGATTCTCAAAGTTAGGCGGATCAAGAAAGCGATTGCTCTTGGAAGCAGCCAGACTCACGAAGTAGCCGAATCGGTTTGATTGCCCGCCAAACTGCGCGCCGAGTTCGCCGGTATCAAAACTGGCTGCGCCGAGTTCGACGTTACCAAACAAGGCGCGACCCGATCCCATGCCCGACCGCATCGTTGCATTGACCACCGCCGCATTGCGATAGCCAAATTCGGCAGGCATCAAGCCGGTGAATACTTCCATTGTCTCTATGTTTCGCGCGTCCAGGCTATTGGCATAGGAAATGTGAATCAGGTCGCTGATCGGCTGACCGTCTACGATGTAGGTGATTTGTCCATGCGAGCCACGAAAATGGAATCGTCCGTTTTCATCAGCGATGAAGCCAGGAACTGTCAGGAGAATGGATTCAATACTGCGATTGGAGGTGGTCGCCGGAAACCGTTGGATGAACGATTTGTCAATATGGTAATGAGCGCCGGTGTCATCTTCCAAGATGACGCGCTCTGGGCCGGCTGTGACTTCAGCCACTTCAACCGGACCGGTGGCTTGAAGCGTGATCGGAATCTCGAGCGGCACGTTGGAGTGAACTTCGACTTCCATTGTCACTGCGAGGAAGCCCGCATGTTCGACTTTCAAAAAGTAGTGATTCTGAGGGACATTAAAGAATGTGTAGGCTCCATCTCCGTCCGTTTGTGTGCGACTCAGATAGCCGGTCAGAGGGTTGGATAGAGACACCGTCGCGCCAACAATGGCGGCCCCTTGTTGATCCAGCACGCGACCGCGCACAATCGCGCCGCCGGATGAGGCGCTGACATTGGCGACCGTCAACCAACTGACGAGGATGAGAGCCAAACCGATATGATGAGATTTCATAACTCCTCCGAAAATGCCTGGGGCACACGCCCTGCCCCTGCGGGGAAATTCGAAGCACGAAATCCCAAATCCGAAACGTTTCGGATTTCGATCTTCGGATTTCGGATTTCCTGTTGTAAGCGCGTTCCCAGATTTTCATCGTTTCTGGGCGTCGTGGCTAGCGACATGAATAACTGCTCCGAAAAGTAGCACAGGCGTTCCCGCCTGTGGCGTTTTTCATCGTTTCTCTCGCGTCGTCTGGACGACATGAATAACTCCTCCGAAAATTCCTGGGGCGCACGCCTCTGGCATGCTTGCTGAGCCTCTTACAACCACGTGCTCCGAAGTTCATCCTTCGTAGTAGCCCCCGACTCATGAGCAACGGCTTGGAGCTAGCGTTTGGCGACTGGCCAGGACGTTCACCTGATGGCTCATGTTAACGCCGACCGCTATAGCTCTCTGGATTCGTGCTTGGGAACGGGACTGCTGCGTCCGCCGCTTCTTTCACAAGGGGGCGGCAGGCGTCAGCCCTCACGCTTCGCAATCGTGAACGGCTGTTTGCATTCAGAACCAACCTGCAACTGCGCCGATCAAGTCGCCAGCATGGTGGACAGTGGATAGGCTGCGCCACCGACGAGACAAGAAGCGCAGTTGCTGGTCTAACCCGGAGAGATTTTTTAGAGGAGGAAGGGAGGAGCGCGGATTGAGCGGACAGCAGCGATGGAGTGAGAATATGCTGCTTGTTGCGCCCATTCGCTCAGCGATAGCACACTAGCGCCGATGCGCAGGTCAATGGCGCTCAGAAGAGCCACAACGTGACTGTGATGCCCTAACCCGCAGCAATGACCCGGCGTCCCACATGGTTGATGATCGTGGGAATGGGAGCTATGGCTTGGCTCATCGAACGCGATGCTTTGTTGGCAAGTGTGTTGGTCGTGATGAATCGGCAAGCTCAACGTATGGCTGCCCATGTCCACGGCAAGCAGCAACAACCAGCAAAGAGCCAGCGTGCGTTGGACTGTTAAGGCAACATCAATGTTGAGCATGCGATTTAACATGGTTGAAATGGGAGGCTCATTGTAGCATGGTCATTTCCAGTTGAGAAGTACAAAAAAATAATCAGCGGGCCGGCGGACTGGCTCACGGCATGAGCTGCACTTCCAGGTGCGATGGGAACCGCGCCGAATGATAGACACGGTGCGTTGCCTTCTGAAAATCGGTTTCGCGTGCGTTGTAAATGTCCACGAATCGTTGCGGGTTGCGATCCACCAAGGGGAACCAACTGCTTTGCACCTGCACCATGATACGATGTCCTTTCTTGAATGTGTGGGCGATGTCTTGCAGATTGAAGCTAACCCGAGTGATTCGACCGGGCGTGAGCGGGCGGGGTCGTTCAAAGCTGTCGCGGAATTTAGCGCGCATCACTTCTGCTCGCACCAGCATCTGGTAGCCGCTCATCTGAACCTGACACGGGTTCGGGTCATTGTTGAGGGCGTTGTCGGGGTACACGTCAATCAGTTTGACGACGAAATCGGCGTCGGTGCCAGTCGTCGAGACGAAGAGGTTGGCGCGAATTGGGCCAACCAATGTGACATCTTCTGTCAGCACGTCGCTTTGATACACAAGCACGTCAGGGCGTCGGGCAGCGAATCGTTGGTCTTCGATCATGTATTCGGTGCCGCGACTAATACTGATGCGATTGGTGTAGGGAACTGGATGAGCCGGATCGCTCAGGTACTCATCGTAGCTCAACCCGGAACGGGCCGCTGGCGGTTCAAATGAAAGTCGGCTGCGCCCGTGCAAGTAGAGCGTCTTGCCGACCGCCGAGCGCGGCGGCCACTCGGTGAATGATTGCCATCGGTTTGCGCCGGTGATGAAGATGTAGGCTTCGGGCAGATTCGGGTTGGCGCCGTCTTTGAGGTAATGTGCGAAGAACGGAAACTCAATCGTGTCCTGATAGAACGTGGAGGTGGCTGAGCCAAACTGGATGTCGCCAAGCCGGTCGCCGTTGCTGCGTGCCCAGCCGCCGTGCACCCACGGCCCCATGACCAGGATGTTGTGAATGCCTGGATTCTGGCGCTCAATGCTCTGATAAATCTGCAACGGGCCGTAGAGGTCTTCGGCGTCAAACCAGCCGCCGACGGTCATCACAGCCGTTTGAATGTTTTTCAGATGGGGAAGCAAGTTGCGTGCTTTCCAGAACTCATCGTAGGTCCCATGCCGCATCAGATCGTTCCAAAAGGCGATCTCGTGTTTGAAGTACTTTTCGTTGACATTGCGCAGCGGCCCCAGTTCCAGGAAGAACCGATAGGCATCTTGCATGCCATAGTCGAATGGCGGCGGGAAGGTCTGAACCGGCCCCGGACGCGCCCGGCCGAAAACCGAGAAGAAGTGGAAAGCGTCAACCAGGAAGAAAGCGCCGTTGTGATGAAAGTCGTCCCCAATGAACCAGTCAGCAATCGGTGCTTGTGGCGACGCGGCTTTGAGCGCCGGATGCGTATTGATGATGCCGGCAGCCGTATAGAAGCCCGGATAGGAGATGCCCCACATGCCGACGCGGCCATTGTGGTTGGTGAGATTCTTGATTAGCCAGTCAATGGTATCGTAGGTGTCGGTGCTTTCATCAATGTCCTGCGGCGACCTTTTTTCGGCCCGATGCGGTCTCACGTTGACAAACTCGCCTTCTGACATCATTCGTCCGCGCACGTCTTGCAGAACAAAGATGAATTTATCGCGGACAAACCGCATGCTTGGACCGATGGGGGCGTCGGGGAACTGATCCTCGCCGTAGGGTCGGACGCTATAGGGCGTCCGGCGCAACATGATCGGGTACGTCCGCGATGTGTCCTTTGGCGAGTAAACCGCCGTGAACAACCTGACGCCGTCGCGCATAGGAATTTGATATTCGCGTTTGGTGTAGTGCTCGCGCAGATACTGCTGGATGTCCGAGCCAGCCTGAGGGGATAGAGCGCCGGCCATCGCCCATGCGATGACCACCAAAGAGACGAGCAGAGAGCAGAGTGATTGCATAGAATTCACCATGATTCAGGTCAGTTTATCAGTTGCTGCGTGCCCGGTTTGAAGCGGAACAAGGCCGCCGATAGCGTGACTTCAGTCGCGTTGACGAAGTGCATAAAAACGGGCACAACCAGTCCATTGCGCGCCGCAATGCCCGTGTAATCGCCAAAGAAGATATTGGGGCTGCACGAAAAAGCCGGCTGATTGATCGGATGATTGACAAAGGTTTGGCCGCCATCAATGCTGCGCGCAAGTGTCAAGCGTGTGAGCGTGTCTGTTGTGTCGCGTCGGTCGTAAAAGACCACGTTAATGGAGCCATCCGCTGGATCAACAGCCATCCAGGTGAAGAATTGTTCTTTGCGATTTCCGATGGGATCATCGTTGACGCGAACAGGTTTCGACCATGTCGCGCCGCCGTCGCGGGAATACATGATGAACACATCTGGGTCGCCGTGACGTTGATCAATCCAATTGACGTAGAGTGAACCGCGATAGGGGCCGCCGCTGTGATCCACGCCGGTCACCGGCATGCCATTATGTCGGTTGATGCCAGCTATGCTGATGTCCCAGCCGCCGGGGTGCGGGCTGATCGTGGTGTCTTTGCCGAAGGTGAGCCCACCGTCCAGCGATTTATCAAAGACCAACCCCAACGGGCCTGACCATACGACATAAACTTCACCGTTCAGGCCAACCGCCGGCACAGCGCCCTCAACGGTATTATCGCTATCCAAGCAATCGCCGCCCGTATCGGAAATGCGGATGGGCACAGCAAATGTCTTACCGCCATCGGTTGATCGTGAGAAATAGATGTGCGATTTATGTTCCGGGTCGGCGCTGCCATACACGTCAAACCGCGTCCAGGCAATGTAGACGTTATGTTTGTGCGGCGATGTTGGCGCATTGTCTACGACCAGGTACGGCTTATCCTCGAATGGGCTCACCGTGTTTTTGTGATCCACTACCGTCACCGGCTCTTTCCATGTCAGTCCACCGTCGGTTGATGCGCATACGAAGATGCCGTTGAGCGCCCGCGCCGGGCGTTGCACGTAGAGACCATCGAATGAGATGTATGAGCGATAGGCGACGCCTTCACTGTTAAACGTGATGGCATCGTCGCCTTGCACACGTAGTTCGGGATTGGGGTTGGCCACCGTCTTCCATGTGTGGCCGCCGTCGGTTGTGACGTAAGCGTAGTTCGTCACCCGTGGCGTCCCTCCAGGCGGCTTAGCCATAGAGACGACCACGATGTTGTCTGGATTCGTCGGGTTGATCGCCACCGAGGCTTCCACAGCGCCACTGAGATCGGTCAATCTGACAACACGCGGGCGTGAAGTCGTTAGCTCGCTCCCCAACACCAACACACAAGCCAGCAAAACGGTGATGCCGTTATTCATGTCTCAATCACTCCTTGGACGGCATTCAGCCAGGGAATGCGTCGTCGTAGATGTGGATAGATGTATGGTGACCGCTGTTGCATCTGTATTGATCCCAATCGAACTGGTTACGAAGGCACACTAAGCTACTGTTGATGGCCGGCTAGTGTCAATGCAGGGTTGTAGTAGGTTCTAGGCTTTGACGTTTTTTCGGAGGGAATCACCCTTATGCTCCGCGCGCCACGAAGCATGAAAGCGGTTATTTTCAGAGTAGTGAGGAGTCGGCCACAGATTGCACCGATTGTCACTGAGAGAACTATCGGTGTGAGCCTGTAAAATCTGTGGCTATTTTCAAAGGAGGAGCATGCGTTTTGGAGTGCGGCGGCAAGCCCGCAGGCGCGACGCCGCTTTGGCCTGCTGCGGAGTGTCGGGACAGAAAGCGCCGTCGCCGCTTCGCTCTGCCGGCGCACTCCAAGATGAAGTCAGGAATCGCCCATGAACTTACGTTCGCCACGAAGCATGAAAATGGTTATTCTCAGAGAAATCAGGAGAACGCCGGACTTGTTCGGCCCTAGCCCAAAGCTTGCGGCTGCTGAGTGTCTTGACGTCCGTTCCGGCGCAATCAGCCAGCGAGGCGTTGTCGGTTTATCGTTTGACCGAGCCGTAGAGTTCAACGTTGTTGGCAACAAGCCTGAATTGACAGCCAAGGAACTCAGTAGCCGTGCGACACATGATGAGTCGCTGAGTGAAAATCTCAAAAAACTCCATCACACTGGCAATGGAGGTATCAACATCAATCTCCAGCGTGATTACTTTCTGCGTCGAATCAACATTGAGGGCGCTGCGCGTGGCGGCATAATTGACTCGATCATGAATATCCCACTGAGTCGGGTCCATCACGCGCACACGTGAGCGATGCAGGTCTGTCTTATCGGCAAGAATCACTGCTGCGCTGACTACGCTGACAGGCCCGCCATCCAACTCATCGTGATGACCAATGGCTGACAGGACGATGGCTAATTCCTTTGGACTGATCCCCAAATCGGTGAGTATTTGCATGGCCATGAGCGCACTGGAATGGGCATGATCCGTTCGATTGATGACATTGCCAACGTCATGAAAAAATCCGGCCAGGGCTGCCAGCTCAGGCAGCCGATCATTGAATCCCAATTCGCGTAGAATCTGACGCGCGACTTTACCGACGCGTTTGGCGTGACGCAAGCCGTGTTCTGTATAGCCGATAACTTCCATGACTGCATCGGCCGCTTCCACATACACGACGCCACGACGATCGGCTATCACGTCTTCCATCGTGACCGGCTTGAACATCAACTCGTCCAGCACAGCCACTTCATTCGCCTCATTTTCCTTCACTCTCATCGTGTTTCCTCAGGCACGTTTTCATCCATGATTCATCAAGACCTTTATTGTAGCGGCTCCTATCGAGCCGGAACAACCCTTGGCCAAGAGACTATGGAGTTGGCTGAGCTGAGCCGGCAGGCTGAGCTGAGCCAGCAGGCCGAGCCGGCGCGGGCAGCGAGATCGGTCGCAAATTGCCAAAATTCGTCGGGTTCTCCAGCATGCGTTGTGCCATCGCGTTTTTCACCACGACGTTTTCAAGAGCTATCTGCGTGACCACCGTGCGCAGCACTTCCTCACGTTGTTTCTGTAGCTCTTTCACGATCTGTGGCCGCACTTCCTCCAGTGTCAATTCTCGGTCGCGGGACACACGACTATTGAGCTTAAAAATGTACCAGCGATTGCCGGCTGCAATAGGCTCGGTAAAATCGCCTTCGCGCATACTGGCCAACCGTCGAAGAAATGCAGGAGGCAAATCCGGCGACTGTTCGGGAACGAACGTCGGCCCGCCGCCACGAGGTCCGGTGAGCGGGTCTTCCGACCGGCTCGTGGCCACAGTGGCAAAATCGGCGCCACGTCGCAGTTGCTCATAAATCTCTTGAATTTTCTGCCGAGCAGCTTCGGCGCCAATGGCATCTTGCGGCACGTTATCGTTGTCCGCGCTCACCATGATTTGGCTCAATTGAAACCCGCGTTGTTCAACAAACTGAGCTTTGTGGGCTGCGTAGAACTCTTCGACTTCGCGGTTGGTGACGGTGACTCGTGGCGTCACCTCCTTATCGTAGAGTTTTTGCACGATCAGTTGTCGTCGGACTTCTTCACGAAACTGGGCCTGCGTTTGATTGGCGTCCTGCAACATGCGCTCGAAGGCTTCCTCGCTCAAGCCACGATCCTGTTTGATCTTTTGGATGCTCTGAGCCACTTCATCCTCAGTGACCGTCACGCCTTGCCGCACCGCCCACTGGTAAAGCGCCTCTTGCGTGATCAGCCCATCGAGCACTTGCAACCGAGCCATTGCCAATTCTGCCGGTGTTGGCGTCGGTGTTGCTGGGTCCCGAGTGCGCAATTGTTGCTCAAGCAGGCGGTCCACTTCGGATATTCGGATGACGGCATCCCCCACCTGCGCAGCCACATCCTCGGCTGTGCTGCCACGCTCGTTTTGCTTACAACCCATCACGCTGATGACGATGAACCAAACCACTAGAGCCACTTTTTTCATAGAACCATTCTTGACCTCAATTTGACGTAGCTCACATTCGTCTGCTATAAGTGAGGATTTCAAATTGAGACTATACAGGAGAATGTTCAGCATGGCAAATCGTTGTCACGTCTGCGGCAAAGGAGCACTTTCGGGTAACCGCGTCAGTCACGCGAATAACCGAACCAAGCGACGATTTCATCCGAATTTGCAACGCATCCGCGCGCTTGTGGCCGGAACGGTTCGCTACATCCGGGTGTGCACGCAGTGTATTAAAGCCGGTAAAATCGCCAAGGCTGCCTAATGCCATGGCACTATTTCTTCTACTGACGTTGCGGAGAGCGTTGACAAAAGGGTTTCTGAAGGCAGGAGCAGAAGAGCTATTGGTTGCCAACGCATACCCTGCGTTCATCGCTCAAGGGGCGGTGATCCGTCATGATTGAACTTCAGAGCCGCGTTCGCCCACAGCAACCGCCTCAATCTCCACCTTGGCTCCCAGCGGCAATCGCGATACTTGCACCGTCGCTCGCGCTGGCTTCCATGTCGAGAAATAACGAGCATAGACCTCGTTCATTTGGGCAAATTCATCAAGGTCAGTGAGGTAAACCGTTGTCTTGACGACATGCTCCAAGGAAAGGTTGGCCGCTTGCAAAATGGCCATTAGATTGCTCAAGACTCGCTCGGTTTGAGCTTGAATATCGCCCTCAATGAGCCGTCCCGTTGCTGGATCAATAGCAACCTGGCCGGAAATGAAAAGGAATGCGCCAGCGCGAACTGCCTGAACATACGGCCCAATCGCGCTGGGGGCATGCTCTGTATGAATCGCTTGCATAAGTGCTCCTTGGACACTTTCTTCGATCTTTCAATCAATCCGCTCAACGTCAATCACGCCGGCGATGGCTTGAATCGCCTTGATCACCCGCTGCAAATGTTTCAAATCGGTGATTTCAACCGTAAACCTCAACTCGCCGCGGCCATCGGAATTGACACCGGCATGCGCATCACGAATGTTGGTTTTGATCGCGGCGATGGCCTGTGTCACATCCGCTAGCGCGCCCTGACGGTCGTCAATCAAGATTTTGAGCGAGACCGGATAGGCCAAGCCATTTTCACCTTTGATCCAATCCACATCAATGATGCGCTCACGGTCAACCGTCAGGCTGGGCACATTGGTACATCGCCTGGCATGCACGGCGACGCCTTTGCCACGAGTGATGTAACCAATCACAGGCTCGCCACGAATCGGGTTGCAGCATTGAGCGCGATACACCATCAGGTCATCAGCCCCTTTGACGCGAATCGGCTCGTCACCAAGACGAAGCGCTTTCTTGACCACTTGGGCAACCTGATCGAGTTTGGAAGCAGCCTTTTCCTCGGCCAGGGGCGCCATCTCTGAAGGAACAAATCGTGTGATGATAGTCCGGGCTGGCGTCTTGCCATATCCGACGGAGGCAAAGAGATCGTCTACTCTCCCGTAACCATGCTCGGAAGCAATTTTCTGTAACAGCTCGTTGGCCAGCAGTATTTTCTTCAAACTCAGCTTGTATCGGCTTGCTTCCTTTTCGACGATCTTCTTGCCCAGCTCAATAGCCTCCACACGCTCCTGTTCACGCAACCACTTGCGTATGCGATTAGCCGCGCGATTGGTGGTGACAAACTTGAGCCAGTCTCGGCTGGGCGTATGACCTGGTGTGGTGATAATCTCAACCACGTCTCCATTGCGTATTTGGTAGCGCAGCGGCACCAATCGCCCATTGACCTTAGCGCCGGTACAGGTATGACCGACTTCTGAGTGAATGGCATAGGCGAAGTCAACCGGCGTCGCGCCACGCGGCAATTCAATGACTTTGCCCTTGGGCGTGAAGGCGAACACCTCTTTGGGATAAAGGTCGAGCTTCAAACTATCGAGGAATTCACCGGGGTCCTTGACATCTTGCTGCCACTCGACCAACTGGCGGAGCCACTTGTAAGTCGCGTCGTCCTGATGATAGCCACGCTTGCCTTCTTTATACTTCCAATGCGCCGCGATACCCTCTTCAGCGATCTGGTGCATCTCCTCCGTGCGAATTTGCACCTCGAATGCCTGCCCTCCTTCAGCAATCACCGAGGTATGAATGGACTGATACATGTTCTCTCGCGGCGTGGCGACCCAATCCTTGAAGCGCCCCGGAACCGGCGTCCAGTGTGTATGAATCACACCCAACGCAGCATAGCAATCGCGCACAGTGGAGGTAATAATCCGGATGGCAATCAGATCATAGATCTGTTCGAGCGTGATTTTCTGGCGCTTCATCTTCAGGTAGATGCTATACAACCGTTTGACTCGGCCTTGCACATCCACGTAGGGAACACTATTTTCCGTCAGTTGAGTGGATATCTTCTTCTTGATTGTGTCTAACGCTGACTCCAGCCCTTGACGGCGCTTGCTCAGTGCATCACGAATACGCTGATAATCTTCGGGGTGAAGATACCTGAACGCGAGGTCCTCCAACTCCCCTCGAATGCGCCCCATGCCCAGCCGGTGAGCGATGGGCGCATATACTTCCAGCGTCTCTTGAGCGATCCGAACCTGCTTTTCCCGTGACAAATGCGTCAGCGTCCGCATGTTGTTGAGCCGGTCAGCCAGCTTGACCAGAATGATGCGGATGTCATCGGTCATGGCCAGTAGCATCTTGCGCATGCTCTCAGCCTGCCGCTGCTGTTTGGTTTCGTAATTCAGTTGACCGAGCTTTGTCAGTCCGTCCACCAAATGCGCAATATCCGGGCCAAAATAGCGCTCAATCTCCTCCACCGTCGTGTTCGTATCTTCGACCACATCATGCAGCAGGCCGGTTGCCACACAGACGACGTCCAGTTTCATCTCGGCCAACATATAGGCCACTTCAAGTGGATGAACCAGGTAAGGTTCGCCGGATTTGCGGGTCTGTCCTCGATGCCGTATCGCGGAGAAAAGATAGGCTCTTCGTAATAACTCCTCGTCGGCTGACGGGTGGTATTGCCTGACTTTCTCAACGATGTCATCGAAGCGGATCATAGCCCCACCATAGATAGCTCAAGCATCGAGCCAGCGCGGTCACCCAGGAGTTCGCCGAGCCTTCACTCAACTCACAGCGCTTCTCATCGGTCTTGACTAGCAACTGCTGCCTAACTCACGCTCATTTCAAATCGGCACGTTTGAAATCAGCCAACTCATTTGCCGCTGCAGTAACTTACTAGCCCCTTCGCTACTGCTCGGGTCTAACCAAACCGCTGCTGTGAGAAAGTGATTCTATAAAAAAAAGCCAGAGAATGCCAGACTGTGAGCCGTGCAGACTTGATGTGCCAAAAACACGAAAGCCCTCTCGGTTGACCGAGAGCCGCCGGCCAAAGGTTTTCGTCTTCGTCTTCAGGGTATTTTCGAGAAGAAATCATCCTGATCGCGGATTGCAGACTGCCGATTGCGGATTGATAAAACACATATTGCGGGCTGCGGATTGATAAAACTCATGCCAGTGGTCTGGAGAAAGGCCATGACTGAGTCAGGAGTCGGAAGTCAGAAGTCAGGAGCCAGAAGTCAGAGTCAGGGGCATAATTCCAATAGTCTGGAGAAAGGTCGTGTTTGATGAAGCGACATGAGGAGCAGCAGCAGAACGTCCTAA
>JANWZE010000048.1 GCA_025054955.1 Blastocatellia bacterium
TCATGAGGGCGTTCATGTCCGAGCGGGCATCAAGGTCGGAGACATTGACCCTCGCGGCGTGCGTGAGTACTGTTTCACGATTTCAGATAAAGCCAACGCGGTGGCTGGCGGCGTTGTCGAAGCCTGCTTTTACATGCTCCGGCGACTTAACCTGTATCACCCAACGGTGTAGATTAACACGGAAGGCTTGAAGACCAACGCTGTTTGAACCTGTGAACTCATCAGCAGGGTCATCTCCTTTGGAGCAACACTTGACCGAGGGATTGCCAACCTTGCCCACTCTGTGCCCGGATGAGCAGTTGGTACGTGTCCCCGTTCGGTAGGCGAGTGGGAAAGAGGATGAGTTTCAACACGTGTTCTCCATCGGTCAGTCCATCGCGCGGCGCTGCGAGCGTCTGTTGCCAAAGTCGTTCGCCTGAAGCGATGAGTGTGATCCGATACCGCGAGTAGGGCTGGCTCTCTTCATCATACTGCGAGAGGCGAATCAACAGCGTGGTCTGCTTGGGCGACAAAGCAACGCGGCTGACTCCCGCGCGGGTCGGGGCGATGGAAATGGCCTGTGCGATTGTTTCTCGATCCCGACTCCAGATCGCTTGCGCTATCGGTTGTGGGGCCTCTGGCGAAACAGGAGACGGCGCTGGGGGCGGCGAAGGTGTGGGCTCAGGAGGCTGAGGAACCGCAGCCCTTGGCGGCTCAGGCAAATTCACCGGTGCGCGCTGACGCTGAATCCAGATCAACATTACGACAGTTGCTGCCAAAACGAGAGCCACACTCACTCTGCTCATCCATGAGCAAGTGGATAGGGGTGTGTGAGGGTGTGGGCGTTTGAAAGACTTGATCTGATCGCTCATCCGTCCAACTGGCCATCCGCACGCCCGCAGGAATCCAGCCCAGGCATGCTGGGCTTGCCAGAGGATGGCTCGGCTGATCTTCGTTTCGACATATCGCACTTGCGCTAGCGCTCGTTCGATATCTCCACTGGCATTTCGAATCGGCGTCAGTTGAATCGTGACCTTTTGTCCGCCTTCCAACACGATCCAGTCCCGGAAGTATCCGCCCGGTGGAATTTCGTCACAGCAAACCATCAACGTGGCCAAAGGCAACTCCCCTTCTGCATCTTCGCCGCGCACTTCGATCAGGTTCGCCTCTGGTTCGATGTCCAAGTAAACGGAGTTGGTACGTCGCGGATCAAAAGTCGTGACCTGCACGTCGTCAACGTAGAGGCGGAGCATCCCGGCCGCGTAGACGCTGCGCCTGCGGGCTTGTGCCTCTCGGTGACGTTGTAGCTGAAGGTAATCTTCCGGCTCCATTTTGGGCGGGTCAAAACGGTCGCTGCGGGGTGGCCCGCTGGCGACGTGGCGAAACTGCGGCACGGCCAGCCGCTTGTCTGGTGGACCGTACTCACAATGTTTGTCGGGTGAATCGGCCGGCAGTCCTTTGGCAAACTGGGAGAGACCGCTGACCAGGTGGCGGAAACATTCGGGATCAAGAACGGTGTGAATCCGAGTGATCTCGAACGAATCTTCATCGGCGGGGTTCGTTCCGGAAAAATAAAGCCCAGGAATGAATGTGGGATCGAATCGGCCTTGAACCACGCAGGCGGTCTCCCAGGGCGTGAAGCGACGCAGGCACTCATTCACCAGGTTGATGAGCCATTGGGTTGACGGTTGAACCTCAAACCGTTTTTCCCCGTGCACGGTGGTCACCGGTTGCAGCATCCGACCGAAGCGTTCGCGGATTTTGTCTATCAGCATCATTTTCTGTTTCCTCATGTAGGGGATGTCTTTCATGCGCGCGGGGTCACTTTGTGTGAGCACGTCATACATCAGTCTGACTTCATGGGTACTATAATCGTAAAGCAACCGGCCGATGCCCAACGCAACGTAAAACGAATTCCGCTTGACGGTCAGTTGGACCAGATGCTTGATGTAGCGGAGAACCATGTCTTCCTCAGTAGGAGGAGAGAGGCTATCAGGATACTCGGTATCACGCTCGCGGGACTCGGACTTTTCATACACGAGCCATTGCAGCATCTGGGCTGGGGTTAGTTTAACCGTCGTCCGCATCGGGCGTGCCCGCTGCTCCCATTTGAGAAAGCCAAGCAGATGTTTGTAGTTTCGTCGAGTTTTGTCCTGCCGGCCGAGCATCCGGTCGAGACTCGACAACGCCTCTTGGACCACGCCCAGCGCGATGCCCTTCCGTCCATGAATGAAATAGGCCAATTCTACGGCGCGGTCAATATGCTCTGGCGGATTGGTCGAAGTTGGTTTCATGTGCGGCAGCGAGCAAGATTGTAGCATGCCTTGCTCTGCCGAGCGTTCCATTTTATGCCACCGAAAGTGGGACGGGATTCCGGCTTTGATGGCGTTATAGTAGGGGGCGTGAGGACAAACGCAGAAAAATGGGAGTCTGTGAGAAATGGGAGACAAGGCGGCTGCCTTTCCCATTCACTCATTCATTTTCACAGGGAGGAAACATGAAAAACGGAGCGAAATTCGCATGTTCGATGGTGCTGTTTTCTGTGGTGAGTCTCATTGCGGCTGTCCAAATGGCGTTAGCGGCTGCCCAACCACAGAAATCAGATATGAAGACTCAAACCCTTTCCCAAACTACATTCACGTACCAGGGCCAACTGAAAGATGCCAATGGCCCGGTCAATGGATCGTTCGATTTTCAATTCGCTATCTACTCAGCGCAAACCGGCGGTGAGCGACTGGGCGTGATCCAGATGAAAGAAGTGGCGCTTACCAACGGGATGTTCAGTTTCAAGCTCGACTTTGGTCGCGTGGCGATGGAGGCTAAAGAGAACTGGCTGGAAATTAGTGTGCGACCGAGCGGCAGCGCCGACGCTTACACGGTGCTGTTTCCCCGCCAGAAGTTGACGCCTACGCCCTACGCGATTTTCGCACAGCATGAACAGTGGAGCTTGATCGGCGTGCCGGTGGGCTTTGTTGATCAAGCCGTCATGACAGAGGGAGCCAGTAAGGTGATGGACAAGGAGGACGAAACCCAGCGACCCGAAGCCGCAGCCGCGGCGCCTCAAGCCACGCCCAACTTCATCGCCAAATTCGACAGTCGTGGCCTTGCCACCGCTGACTCCGTCATGTTCGACAATGGCACCAACGTCGGCATCGGGACGACCAACCCCGGCTTCAAGCTCCACATCAACGGCGTCGCTGAAGGAATCAGTATCCAGGGGACGTCGCAAACAGTTTCCAACCAGGCGTACATGAGCTTCCGCAACAGCGCGGGTACGCGCATCGGGTATGTGGGCGATGGAAGCGAGGGGGACAACAATGTTTTCTTGGCCTCCGACACAGGGGATGTGACACTCATCACTCGTGCGGGCCGGGTGCTGACAGCGACCGCATCGGGCAACGTCGGCATTGGGACTACCGCACCAGATGCAAAGCTGCACGTATTCGGCCCGGTGAGGGTTCACGCCGCACCCCCTAACGACACCACCCCAGCTAACGCTGAATTCGTTCTCACGAATCGGGGCGCCGGCGGGCTCCCCTACACCTGGCGTCTGCAGACGGCCGCCGTCGGCGGCGGGTTTGGCGTCAATCCGAATGCGCTTGAAATCTGGGAGTATCCGCAAGATGCAACACCGGGTTGCTGTATACCAAGATTGAGAATCCTTCCCGGCGGCAATCTGGGCTCGGCGCCAGCCCCAGTGACCATTCTGGAGAACGGCACCCTCCAGACGGGTGTGCTGCAAATCTTGGGCGGCGGTGACCTGGCCGAACCGTTCGAGATCAGTGACGCTCACTCAATTCAACCTGGCTTTGTCGTCGCCATTGATCCAGCTCGGCCGGGACAGTTGCGCGTGGCTGACCGAGCTTACGACCGCACCGTCGCCGGCATCATCAGCGGCGCGGGTGGCATCAATCCGGGCCTGACAATGAAGCAGGAAGGAACCGTGGCTGATGGGTCGCAGCCGGTGTCGTTGACCGGTCGTGTTTACTGCTGGGCCGATGCCTCGTATGGGCCGATTGCGCCGGGCGACTTGCTGACCACTTCAGACACGCCAGGCCATGCCATGAAAGTCACCGATCACGCTAAGGCGCAAGGGGCGATCATCGGCAAGGCCATGACCCCGCTGGCCGAAGGCAAAGGTCTTGTGCTGGTGCTGGTCTCGCTTCAGTAATGATATTCGTCCGTTGTCCGTGGATCGTGACTCGTGGATCGTGACTCGTGACTCATGACAAGACAACATACGAATCACGAACTACATTCACGAATCACAAATCACGGATCACGGACCCCGGACCACGATTGACATGGAGGAATTATGATGATCCGACTGATTATCCGCATTGCGGTGATTCCCCTGCTCACCACCGTTGCGTGGGGTCAGGAAGTTGTCCACGAGGTCTTTCCTCAGCGGGTTCCCATGGAAGCGCAGGCCGATCAGAAACAGGCGCCCGTGCCGATCAGCCTCCGGCTGGGCGAGGCGTTCCGGGAAGGCCTCAACGTCTACAATCTGGGTCCGGTGACTTCAGAGCAGATCGCTGCCGCAGACAAGGCGGCAGCCGACAACTACGCCGATGTGCATCCGGGTCCGCAGCGCGTAGGTCTAGTTCGGTCGGTCGGCGCGGTGCCGCTGTCAGTAAAAGAAGGCTCTGCGCTTCGAATCACATTGCCTGATGGAGGGAACTTGTGGACGCTGGCGATCCGGTCTCCGGGCGCGTTCGGTCTCCGCCTTCACTTCACGAATTTTGATGTCGGGGCAGGCTCGGCCATTGTCTACGCCCGGAGTGCCGACGGTGTGATCGTGCGTGGCCCCTACACGGGAAGAGGACCGGGCGGTCGCGGCGAGTTCTGGACCGCCTCGCTGCCGGGGGACACGGCGTTCATCGAAGTCTCTGGAACTGATGGGCCACAATTGGAGGTGGCGGAGCTCCTCCATTTTGACAGGGACCTAACAGGTTCGGTACAGGATCAAGCGGCGACCGCCCAAGTTTTGCCTTGCCATCTCGACGTGATGTGCGCGGATTTTGTCAATCCAATGGCGCGTGATGCGGTCGGGCGGATGAACTTTGTGAAAGATGGTTTAGGCTTTCTCTGCACCGGTACGCTGCTCGAAGACCTCGATGGCGAGACGGTCGTGCCGCACATGCTGACGGCGCGCCATTGCATCAGTACGCAGGCGGTGACCAATACCCTGGAGGTGGTCTGGCTCTGGCAGCAGAGCTCATGCAACGGAACACTCCCCAACTTCGCTTCCTTGCCGCGCAACGTCAGCGGCACGCTGCTCGAAACCAACAATGGGAACGATATGAGCTTCATCCGCCTTGATGGGACTGTGCCAGGTGGCGTCTCGCTGGCCGGCTGGACGAGAGCCCCATTGCCCGATAGACCCTATGGGGTTCACCATCCTGCCGGGTCCTTCAAGCGAGCGACCCTTTTTGATGAACACTTTCTGTTGATTTCAGGATGCATTTTTTTCGATCCTGGCGACTATCACTTCGTCAGGGCGATCAATGGGGTTGTTCAAGGAGGGTCAAGCGGGTCGGGCATCTTCAACAGTGCTGGCCAGATCATGGGTCAGCTCTATGGAATCTGCTGCGGTCTCGGGCATGGTTTGGATTGCAATGAATCCGATTGCTCAAACCGAGACCAATGGCGAGCCGTGTACGGGGAGTTCGACACAACTTTTCCGATCATCGAGAGGTGGCTTAAGCTGGGCGGAACCATTCATGTGGATGGCCGTTTTCGCGGTTCTGAACTAGGCACGCCCGATCAACCCTTTAACACCGTCAATGAGGCCAACACCTTTGCCTGGGATGGGGCGCGGATTAAAATCCAGGCCGGCCCCTATCGAGAACCGGTGACATTCTCCAAACGGTTAATTGTGTTGGCCAGCGGTGGGAGTGTCACGATCGGCCAGTAACAACTCATCGCCGACATGACTGAACGCCCACAGAGCCATGAAAGGAGACCCACTATGAACCTGGTGATGCTCGGGCATGCTCTGCTCTGATACCCATCCCAGGACGCGCGCAAGGGCCGTATGAGGCATCCCATCCCTACCTGGGCAATTATCCGGATGAGGCCAATCCGGATGGCACGAGAATGCCCAAGGGCTCGCTCATGACCGGGATAATTGGTTCATTACACAGACCAAAACCTTATGGAAAGTTCCCCTCACACAGAATATCACCAGTGTTCGCGCCAATGGTCCTGGCGTCATCGTCAAAGAATTAAACGCCACCGACATGCTGGTATTGGACCGCGAAGGGTACGATCATCTGGGCGATCCAACTTATTATGAATTCGAGGGCGAGGGATCACCATTGGCCGGTAATCCAGTGTGATCGGTTCTCCTGCCGACTCGTGCCAAGGTGAGCTTCGTGTGTTTCGTGGGCGATCTTCATAGGAATCGCCCCTATGCTCCGCGCATGCCATGCACCACAATAAAGAGGACTCACACGGAGACATAGAGGGCACGGAGAGGCTCCGTTGGCCGGACTGACCGCCGCTTGACGTGTTGTAGACTCCTCGTGTAGACTTGCGAGCCATTGTGGAAAGAAGGGAGAAGCGTCACATGGCCAGAGAAACAACGAGGCGGAGAGTCAAGAACGAGATACGTTGGACGCCGCGACTGATCAAACACCTGCGTGGCAAACGCACGCAAGCCGAGTTCGGCGCCCTCTTGGGCGCGCCCAAGAACACCGTCTGGCGCTGGGAGGCCGGCCATGCCCAACCTGATGCGAGTTACGCCGCACGTCTCGCAGAACTGGCCCAGCGTGAGCGTTTCTTGAAAGAATGGAACCTTGTCGGCTCGATGCAGCTCATCGGTGAGTTGGAGAGCGCCCAGGCGGAAATCGCTGCCCTCTTCCGCCAATCGCTCGAACGCACGATCCGACACCTAGCGGAGTGACTTGTGTCCGTTTATGTCACTGATACTCATCCTCTCATCTGGTATGCCTCCGGCAAGCACGGGCAACTGTCCAAGAAAGTCCTAGCTGCGTTTCAGGCGGCCTGGCGCGGCAAGACGCTGATCTATGTGCCCGTATTTGTGCTCTGGGAGATCGCGATGCTACTGAAAGTTCGGTGCATTGCGCTGCGGGAACCGTATGGCGATTGGGTCGAGCACCTGATCGCTCAACGGGGATTTGATTTGGCCCCGACGGACACCCGGACGATCACTGAAGCGTACGCCTATCCGTTCCCCGATCCGTTTGATAGTGTGATCACGGCAACAGCAAAAGTGATGGACTTGCCGCTGATCACCAAGGATGAGACCATCAGCGACTCCCAGTTGGTTGATATTTACTGGTAGCTTACTGTCTGACGCCGTTGCGCGGTTGACGACTCGTCCCACCACCTTTCGGTTGCTGCCTTGCCCCCGTTGGACGAATCGGTTTGTTTCATCCCCCCTTCCGCCTGTATACTATCCGGCCTGAAATATGGCGGAAGAGGGAAGGCGGTCATGAGGGTTCGTACTCCTGTTTTGGCTCTACTCATACTGACCAGCGCATTGACCACGAGTTTGATCCCTGGTTTCTCTTCAGGGCTCAGACTTCACACTTCAGACTTCAGACCTCAGACCTCAGACCAAATCAATCCCTCGTCAAAGGAGCTGCTGCCCGGCACGCCCATCGAGCAGGAACTCAAAGGCGGTGAAGTGCATGCTTACCACATCACGCTCGCAGCAGGACATTACGTTCGCGGGATTGTTGACCAACGCAGCATTGGAGTGGTGTTGACGCTGCACGGGCCGGATGGCCAGCGGGTCTTTCCGTTCTATGGTCCGAGCAGCTCACAAGGACCAAAGGAATTCTCGCTGGTCGCTGAACTGGCCGGAGACTATCGTCTGGAGGTCCGCCCGGTCGAGGCAGACGCTGAGCCAGGCCGATACGAGGTGAAGATTCAAGAGCGGCGAGAAGCAACTGCTGCTGACAAACTCTTTGCTGAAGGACAGCGATTGAGTGTGCAGGGGAGGGCCGACTCGCTGCGACAGGCGATCGAGAAATTTCACGCAGCGCGCGCGCTGTGGCAAGCCGAAGGCAACCGTCGAGGCGAAGCCGAAGCGCTCAGCGCCATGGGCACGCCGTATGCCCATGTGGGCCAGATGGACAAGGCGCTCGAGTCATTCCACGAGGCGCGCGTGTTGTGGCATGAGATTGGTGAGCAACGAAGAGAAGCTTACATCCTGAAAAGCACCGCTTTCCTTTATCAGTTTTCGGATGAGAAGCAGGAGGCGCTGGACACTATAGGCCAAGAACTTTCACTTTGGCGGGCAGTGGGTGATCGCGAGGAAGAGGCGTTGGCACTCCACCGGATGGGCCAGGGCTACTATGGGTTGGGCGAGTTGGCCAGAGCAATAGACCATTATAACAAAGCTCTCCCACTATACCGGCTCGTAAAGAATCCCACCCGGGTAGCCGAGACGCTCAATGACATTGGGCTGGTCTATCAATCGTTGGGCCAACGGCAGAAGGCGTTAGAGTATTTCAACCAAGCGCTGGCTCTTCACCGAAACCGGAGGGATGCCCCAAGTGGAGGTGAAGCTTTCGTCCTCACCAACATCGGCCTGACTTATTACAGCCTGGGCGAGCCGCAGGTAGCGCTTCAATACCTTGATCAGGCGTTGCAGATTCGACGCGCTCGCGGTTTCCGCCGGGAAGAAGCGCACACGCTTCATCATATCGGGATGACATACTACACTCTCGGCGATCTGCAGAAGGCGCTCGAATATCTGAGCCAGGCGCTTGAACTCCAACAGGCCGTCAAGCACCGTCGAGGCGAAGCCTACGCGCTCAATGGTCTCGGTCAGGTTTACGCCAGATTGGGCGAGAAATCCAAAGCGCTTGACGCATACCATCAGGCGCTGGCGTTGTTCCAAACAATTGCAGATCGGTATGGGCAGGCCGCCGCACTCAACGGGATGGGCGCGGTCTACGACGAGTTGGGCAAAACATCGAAGGCATTAGACGCTTATCAGCAGGCGCTCGCGCTCCGGCGCGCCATTGCAGACCGCAGTGGGGAAGCGAGCACACTGGCTGGCCTCGCTCGTGTTGAGCGCAATCGTGGGAACCTCGGCCAGGCCCGCACACAGATGGAGACGGCGCTGAGTATTGTCGAATCTCAGCGTCGCCAGTTGGTCAGTCCGGAGCTGCGCATGTCGTTCTTGGCCTCGAAGGAAAACTATTACCAGTTCTATGTGGACCTGCTGATGCAGTTGCACCGGCAGCAACCTTCATCCGGCTATGATGCGCAGGCTCTACAAGCCAACGAGCGGGCGCGGGCGCGCAGTTTGCTGGAGGTTCTCACTGAAGCGCGCGCCGATATTCGGCAAGGCGTTGACCCTACGTTGCTCGAACATGAGCGCGCTTTGCAACAGCGACTCAACGCCAAGTCGGAACGGCTGACGCAACTACTGAGCGGCAGGCACACGGAAGAACAAAAAGCGGCAGCAGAGAAAGAAGTGAGCGAGCTGTTGAAGCAATATCAAGATGTTCAGGCGCAGATTCGCGCCAGCAGCCCGCGCTATGCTGCGTTGATGCAGCCCCAGCCGCTCAGTGTCAAAGAGATTCAGCAACAGGTGCTCGATGACGAGACGCTGCTGTTGGAGTACGCGCTGGGAGAAGAGCGGAGCTATCTCTGGGCTGTGACGCCGACTTCGATTGATAGCTACGAACTCCCTGGACGAGCCGATATTGAGGCTGCTGCCTGGCGGGTCTACAGATTGTTGGTGAACAGAAACGAGATGCTGGACACGAAAGCTTTCGCTCGATTGAGCGAGATGCTCCTTGGCGCTGTTGCCGATCAGTTAATAACGAAGCGGCTGTTAATCGTGACTGAGGGCGCGTTGCAGTACATCCCGTTTGGCGCGCTTCCCAGGCCAGTGAAGAGCGAACAGAACCCACTGAGGAGTGAATGGAAGCCGCTGAAAAGCGGACAGCGGAGAGTAGAAAGCAAGAAGGAGTCCAATATCTGTTCAGCGAAGACTGACCACTGTCCACTGATCGTGGATCATGAAATTGTGACCCTGCCATCAGCCTCTGTGCTGGCCGCACTGCGGCATGAGGTGAGCGGGCGGCCACCGGCAGCCCAAGCGGTCGCCGTGCTGGCTGATCCGGTATTTGAAACGACTGATCCACGAATAAAGACTCGAGCGATGCAAATCCGAAACTGGAATTCTAAAGTCCAGAACAAAATCCGGAGCCGGAATCGAGAATCTGAATCACGTCGGCAATCCGCACTCGGTAACCCGGAATCAGAGATGCTAACTCGCTCGGCGCGGCAAGTCGGCCTGAATGGGTTCCCGCGCTTGATCAACACGCGGCGAGAAGCGGAACAGATCATTGGCTTGACTGCTGAAGGGCAAGGCCTCAAGGCCGTGGATTTTGCTGCCAGCAAGGCGTTGATGATGAACCCTGCGTTGCAGCAATATCAAATCATTCATTTAGCTACCCACGGCTTACTCAACAGTGAGCAGCCAGAGCTGTCAGGGGTCGTGTTCTCGTTAGTTAATGAACAAGGTCAACCGCAGGATGGGTTCGTGCGATTGCATGACGTTTTTAATTTGAACTTAAATGCGGACCTGGTCGTGTTGAGCGCCTGTCATACGGCGTTGGGGAAGGACATCAAGGGGGAAGGATTGGTGGGACTGACGCGAGGATTCATGTATGCGGGGGCGCCGCGCGTGGTGGCCAGTTTGTGGGAGGTGGAGGATGTGGCCACGGCGCGGTTGATGAAGCGATTTTACGAGGCGATGCTGAAGCGAGGATTGCGACCGGCTGAGGCGTTGCGCGAGGCGCAAATATGGTTGTTGCACCAAAAACGATGGCAATCGCCTTACTACTGGAGCGGGTTCATTTTTCAAGGCGAATGGCGATGACAGAAAGATTCATCCTCAGTCAACGGTGAAAAGCGATGAGCGAACGGATCATCGGGCTTCAGTGTATTCAGTGCGGCAAGCAACATTCGGTTGAGCGGGACGTCTACAATTGTTCTGAGTGTCAGGGCAATCTCGATGTGCTGTACAACTACGAGACGATAAGTCTACGCGTGAGTCGGGAGAGCCTGACGGCTGACGCTGACCGCTCTATATGGCATTATCGCGCCTTGCTGCCCATCCACGCGGAGACGCCGGCAGTTCCGCTCTTCGTCGGCTGGACGCCGATTTACAGCCTCTCAGCATTGGCCAGCGAATATGGCGTGAAAGAATTGCTCATCAAGGATGAAGGGCGGAATCCGACGGCTTCTTTTAAGGATCGCGCCAGCGCCGTGGCAGTCGTCAAAGCGAGGGAGTTTGGCTTCGACACGATCACCACAGCTTCATCAGGTAACGCCGGCGCGGCGCTAGCCGGAATGTGCGCGAGTGTCGGGATGCGTAGTTACATTTTCGTGCCGGCGACAGCGCCGGAGGCAAAGGTGGCTCAGTTGTTGATCTATGGCGCAAATGTGATCTTGGTTGAAGGCAGTTACGATGAAGCCTACGATCTATGTCTGGCTGCCTCCAGAGCGTTCGGTTGGTACCAGCGCAGCACCGGCTACAACCCATATACGGCGGAAGGCAAGAAAACGGCGGCGCTGGAAATTTGTGAGCAGTTGGAGTGGGAGCCGCCTGACAAAGTCATTGTCGCTGTCGGTGATGGCAATATCATCGGTGGGATGTGGAAAGGCTTCCTTGATTTTCATCGGCTGGGCTTCATCGAGCGACTCCCGCAGATGATCGGCGTTCAAGCTGCCGGCGCAGCGCCTCTGATTGATGCGTTGCAGACAGGCCAGCTTCAAGAAGTGAACGCGCAAACCCTTGCTGACAGCATTTGCGTGGGCAAGCCGAGAGATGCTATTCGCGCTCTGCAAGCGATGCGCGATTCAGGCGGCTTTGGCATCAAGGTGAGCGATGAGGAAATCTTGCGCGCGCTCGGACAGCTTGCGCGCGACACAGGCGTCTTTGCCGAGCCTGCTGCGGCGGCTGCCTATGCGGGATTCTTGAAGCTGGCGGACACAGGCGGTCTCAAGTCAGACGAACGGGTGCTCGTCATGATCACCGGCAACGGGTTGAAGGACATTGCAGCCGCGCGTCGCGCCACTGGCCAGCCTCTTCGGACGCCGCCGGATTTAGCTCACTGTGAAGCCCACCTACGACAGCACGGATTGCTGGCCTGACACGCTCACAGCATGGTTGTAGATCGCAGGGCGGGCGGTGTTCAGTTAATTGAAGCTGGTGCATAAATCCGCCGCGCTGGCCGCGCAGTCAATTGAGCCCCGATTTTTCAAAGCCGGCAATGGCACAGCACCGATCGCCTCACGTCGCGCGAGCGACGATTGAATCAATTGGGTGTTGCTCTCACTCATCGCCGCGCGACGGATCGCTGCGGCCACGTTCGTGATGCCGTCCTGAAAAGAGCGGCTTCATACCAAATGCGCACGGGAAATCGTGGACTGCCACTGGGCAGGCATGCTCCTGCTCTCCATATCGCTTCATCAAGCTCGGCTTTTTTTCCGGGCCGTTTGGTATAACCATTGGCGCTCGTCATCCTTGCAAATCTGACATCACGATGCTAGTTTTGCAAGGATGATACGACGCTGGCTCCATACCTGGTTGCTACAGGCGCTTGAGGAAGCCCCTGCCGTGTGTTTGGTTGGGCCGCGGCAGGCAGGAAAAACGACGCTGGCGCTTGCCATCGCTGCGGACTGGAATGCGGTCTATCTTGACCTGGAATCGCCACAGGACCGGGCGAAGCTTGAGGATGCAGAAGCCTACCTTGAACGGCACCGTGATAAGCTCGTGATTCTGGACGAGCTGCACCGTATGCCGGAGCTCGTCCGCACTGTTGCGGAGCCTTATTGATTGGGGGCGGCGGGCCGGACGGCGTGTAGGGCAGTATCTGTTGCTGGGCTCGGTGTCACTGGGATTGTTGCGCCGGGTCGGAGAGTCGCTTGCCGGGCGGGCACGCATTTTGGAGCTGACGCCTTTCTTTGTGCTTGAACCCTGCACAGCTACCTTGGAGCAGCTCTGGCTACGGGGAGGCTTTCCGGAGAGCTCGTTGGCCGCAGACGATGGTCAAAGCTTTCGCTGGCGACAAGATTTTATCCGTGCGTACCTGGAACGAGAGCTACCCCAATGGTTCGGCGCGCGCCTTCCTGTGGAAACGCCTCGGCGCCTGTGGACCATGCTGGCTCATCGGCAGGGTGGTTTGTTCAATGCTGCAGAGCTTTCCCGCAGCCTTGTGCTGGATGTACGCACGGTCGGGCGGTACCTGGACATGCTGGTTGATCTTTTTTTGCTCCGCCGGCTTCGACCCTGGCATGAAAACATCGGAAAGCGCTTGGTCAGAGCGCCTCGGCTCTATCTGCGCGATAGCGGCATTGTGCATGCCCTCTTGGACATCAGGACAATGGACGACTTGGTTGCCCATCCTATCGTGGGGGCAAGCTGGGAAGGATGGGTGATAGAAAACATTGCCGCCTGCGTGCCGGAAGGGACGGAGCTGTATTTTTACCGCACGAGCGCTGGTGCGGAGATTGACCTGTTGCTGCTGCTGCCCCGTGGAAAGCGCTGGGCTGTGGAAATCAAACGCAGCTTGGCTCCACATCCGTCGCGAGGATTCCATCTGGCGTGTGATGATGTGAAGGCGGAAAGACGCTGGCTCGTTTATCCGGGCCGTGAGCGGTATCCGTCCGGTGGCGGGATTGAAGTTATCGGTATAGAGGAGTTCTGCCGTTGTGTTGCCGGCAGAGGGGAGTAATATCACTTGCGGAGGCAAGGAGCACGTTTGATGGAGCGAAGTGGAGAGCAGGAGCAGAACGTTCCAAGCGTTTTCCGTGCGCATTTGCATAACATCATCATGATGGTGGGTCAGCATCCAGAGGCTGCGCGAGCGGTCCTGACAACCTTGACACACGTGCAACGCCTGGAACAACAGAGCGAGTCCGAGTGGCGTGTCGGAGACGCGCCGAGATGTGCGCGTTCGTAGCCGGCGATTGGAGAGCATGAGCGAGTCAGTGAGGGAACGGGTGGCGCTGTTGAAGGCGCAATGGATTGGAGATGACGCTCACCCACACGTTGCACGTATGGCTACCTTCGTGTGCGCGGCGGCTGCCGCCCAACTGAATGGCGAGTGAAGATCGCGCAGTCGCGCTCGGTCAGTTCAGCTCTCGGCATGCTTGTTGGTTCCAGAAACATGGTCTTTTTCATCACGAGTGGTATAAGAATTTGCTTGGCTTCCACGCGGCCAACTTGACACCCTCAGCATAGGTGCCAGTCTTGAGGTGAACGAACGCAGAGGAAGTGACCGATATGACCTACAAAGGCATCGTCAGAGGAAGCAGGGTTGAATTGGAAGAGGGAGCGATACTGCCGGAGGGCACGCACGTCAGCGTTATTCCCGAGAAGTCGGCTTCCGCCAATGGCCCAGAGGGGCCGTTGTCTCTGCGAGAGTGGTTGCAACAAGCCCGTCAGTTACGAGCACGGATTCCGCAGACCAGCGATTCAGTTGAAATCTTGCGACAGCTTCGGGAGGGGCGCACGCCTGCTTGAGCCAAAGAGTTGCTCAATTGACGACGCCATCTGTCACAGCTCTGTTAGCAGTAGTGTGTGAAACTGGCCCAAGGCCTCTCTGTACTGCTCTGGCATAGCACGACTCTCAATGCTGGTAGATCGAAGAGACGGTGGCGGGCATTTGTCAATATGAGCCGATTCTTGAAAAACGCGATGATTCATGCTACCTTGAGCGCGCGGTGAGAGAAATATGGTGGGCCGTTAGCTCAGTTGGTAGAGCATCTGGCTTTTAACCAGAGGGTCGCAGGTTCGATTCCTGCACGGCTCACCACCTGTTCCATAATCAGCTCCAACACGCGCCGAACGAGGCGCGCCTCTGAGCAGTCCGTTGGTGTTGGCAAGCCCGACA
>JANWZE010000049.1 GCA_025054955.1 Blastocatellia bacterium
CAACAGATTCACGTCCGTTGATCCTGTCACTTGGTGCTTGCTTTTCGTCCGTCGTGGCGCGCTGTGGCACAGGAACGATTCCCAGATCAACACAATTGAACATCCCTCTAAATTTCAATTGCCGCTGACGCGGCCATGAGACCAACGCTGAATTGAGTTGTGTAGAAACTAATGGCGTGCGCTCCCAGGGTAAACTCGTTCATAAACCGCTCTAAGCTAGCGGAGTTTAGATAGAACGCGGATGAGGCGGATGCGGCGGATTTTCACGGATTGATCCGAGTTGATCAGCCGAATCCGTGTCATCCGCGTTCCATGAGCTTCTTATTAACTTAATGCCATCGCGGTCAGCAGCGGGGTCGTTGCGTCAGATATAATTGCGTGCGGTATCGTAACAACAACACTCCTCCAACCTGCTGCTCTCGCTCACATACCGCAGCAATCTCATCAAGCAGTGGTCGTTGCCGTTCAGGCGGCATGCTGCGAACATAGGAGTAAGTACTGACCAAACCAAGAACCTGCTCAGTCGTTGGAAAAAGGTCCATGACAAATTCGAATGTTTGAACCGGCGCGAAAAGCCCTGAGCGATTGACCACGCTTTGCCAATCTTTGCTGCGATAATGACGATCATATTGCGGATTGTAGTGCTCGATCAGTCGTTCCAGTTCTGCCAACCAAGCAACGTGCCGCCAATCCTGATTATTCCAGAGCAACGCCATGCCCCCGCCCGGCTTGAGCACACGATGCATTTCCGATAATGCTGCGTCCGCCTGAAACCAATGAAAGGCCTGTCCGCATACCATCGCGTGGACCGACTGATCGCGCAGCGGAATAGCTTCAGCCAGGCCGCCCACAACCTGAATCGGCCATCGTCGCTGGTGCGCAATTCGGGCCAGACAGTTTCGCATCTGAGCGAGCGGCTCAACTGCTACCACCTGAAAACCACGCGCGGCGAACATCCCGCCCAGCGTGCCCGTGCCAGCCGCCAGATCACAGACCAGCGCATGGGGGCCGAGCTGCCATCGTTCCAGCATCATCTCAATCGCTGCGTCTGGATAGCTCGGACGAAACTGCGCATAAGCATCGGCGTAGCAATCGAACAGTTGTGCTTGAGGGTTGAGCATTTCACCCAGAGCGCCGAATGCTGCATTCACTATGAGTGATCATTGCTTGGCGGCAGGTTTAACAAACTTCGCGTCGTCAATCTCCACGTTATACTTGACCTCGGTGAGTTTCATCACCATCTCGCCCGATGGCGCTTTCATCACCAGTTGGAACGGTATTTTGACGCCGTCCACCACGCGATAATCAGAAGGATACGATTCCATGTTGAGCGTGCCATACGGCGTCTCGCTGACCACATCTGAGCGCACAAGCAGAAATGTTTCCGTATCGAAGTAGCGCGTCACCGGCTTGCCGACAGTCGGCGTTAAGCGAATGACGTAGGTGTTGCGGTCGCCCACTTTTTGCGTGCCTATCAGTTCAGCCTTCTCATAAAGCTCACGCCATTTCAGATCGGCATGAAACGTCGCCTCGCGCTTGAAGTTGGCCAGTTCAGCGCCTTCTAGGTTGCGTAATCCTAAGAACGGGTCCTGACCCCAGCCGACCTGTCCATCGTAGCCTTGCAGGAACTGACCAATGCCGTCAATGTTCTGCACGAGCAAAAACTTGGTCGGCGCCTTCGCATAGGTTTCCATCGTGCCACGAATGTTCTGGCCGACGATCTCCATCGTGCCTTTGGAAACCGAGCTAGTCAGCTTCTGGTAGGCCGCCCGTCCGCCCGTCGCTTCAATGTACTTTTCCAGCACTTGTTCAGCAGTGATCTCCGGTTTCTTTTCGGCCACAGCGTCTGATTGCTTTTGTTCAGGCGCAGGCGGTGTCGCCTGTTGAGCCCAGCCGATGATCACACAAAAAACAAAACCGACAATCAACATTCCAAAAGTCTTTTTCATCGGGTTCCTTCCTTTGTCCTCTGTCATTGATTGGACGCGCTCGCCACCTTGGTGGCAGGTTGTTGTTTCAGAAGCGTGGCGACCGCTTTTTGCACAACCGGATCATATCCAGCCAACAGCTCACGGCGCGTCAGATGCACCAGCACGTCTGGCGTGACGCCGCGACCTTCCAACAACACTCCTTTGGGTGTTTTGAAGTCGGCAAACGCATATTGCAATCGCGCGCCGATAGGCAAGACTTCGATGACTGACGGCATCACCATCCCCGCCGATGGATGGCCGACGATGATGGCACGCCCATTTTCTTGCATGCCGCCGGCCAGCACTTCGGCCGTGCTGGCGCTGCCTTCGTCCACCAGAATGACCAGTGGCCCCCTGTAGGCCGGCTGTTCCTGTGTAGGCAAAATCGTAAACTTCATCTGCCCTTGTTGTGTTTGCATCGTGCCGAGCGTCGTCGGTTCAGTGTAAAACAGACGTGCCACGCTCATGGCCATCGCGCCGACGCCGCCCGGATTGCCACGCAGGTCCAGGATGATGCCCGGCGCATCCTGAAACGATGCAATCGCCTGTTGAATGCGAGGCAATAGCGGCATCAGAAACACATTGAAGCGCAGATAACCGATGTTGTGTTGAAGGCGCTTGCTCTCCAGCTCAGCGCTCAGCACGGGTAATTCGCCGAACTTGACTGGCTCGCCAGGACGTTGTCGCCGCTTCAACGTGGCCGACCGAACGCGATCGTACTGATCCAGATAACGCACGCGCACGGTGGAGCCAATCGGCCCGCTCAGTCGCGCCACTACTACCTCCCTGAACATCATGTGTCCAAGTGACGGTCGCTCACTGGGCGAGGCGGCCTGTTTCACCAGCTCGCTCAGCGGCCTCTCATTGATGTGAGTGACGATGAAACCGGGCCGCAATCGAGCCAGCGCCGCCGGCGATTGCGGCTCCACACGCAAGATCGTGGGGCGACCTTCAACCAGCCGAATCTCCATGCCCACGTCGCCATCACCGCCGGCCTCGTCCGGATCATCATTAGAATTGGCCGACGGCTCACGCCCCTCACCATACGCCGACGGCGGGATGATCTGGAAATGCGATGTGCGCAATTCTCCCAGCATCTGATTGAGCAGCGCGTAAAGCTCATCATCAGTCTTGACCGCTGCCACTCGTGGCGCATATTGCTCGCGCACCTCGTCCCAGTTGACGCCGTTGAACTGAGGATCATAGTACTTCTCTTTGACGCGCCTCCAGACGAATTCAAACGTCTCGCGCCGCAGCTCTGGCGACGATTGTCCGGCCAACGCGAAAGCGCCGGCCGAGAGCAACAATACCAAAATCGCCAGACAAGCAACCCGAATCGGCCATTTCTTCATACGCACTCGTGTTTCTCCTGCACGGATGGCCATTATAGCGAACCTCACGGCAGGAAGTAAAAAGCGATTCCTAAAATCAGATAAACAGCCAACAACTGGACGCCTTCCATCCAGTTCGATTCACCATCCAGCGAGATCAAACTGACCGTGCCGACAGCCAGCGCCACCGAGACAACCTCAAACACCGTAAACAGCAAATCCATCGGACGCCCCAACAAATAGCTGACAAACACCAACACCGGCGCAACGAACAAGGCGATTTGAATGCTCGATCCGACGGCAATGTTCATGGCTAAATCCATCTGATTCTTGGCAGCCACCAATATGGCCGTGCTGTGTTCAGCCGCATTGCCAACGATGGCCACCACAATGACCCCGATAAACACATCGCTCATGCCGAACGTCTCAGCAGTATGCTCGACCGCGCCGACAAGCAGTTCACTCATCAGTGCCACCAATGCCGTCGCCACCAGCAACACGGTTACCGCCTTCGTCTTGCTCCAACCCACGATGCCAAGCGCCTCATCATGGGCATGTCCTTTCTGGCCGGCATACAGATGCCGGTGTGTCCGCAGGGCAAAGACAAGGCTCAACAGATACGTGATGAACAAGACGATGGCGATCTCTAAGCTCAGGTTGAGTTCACGCGCGACTTGCCCGCTGCCAACAATGGCATGGAAGATGGCCGGCACAACAAGCCCAATCACGCTCAGTGTCAGCAGTGTCGCCCCCAGCCCGGCTGCCGTGCGATTGAAACGCTGCACTGGGTACTTCAGTCCGCCGACCAGCAGCGCCAGCCCCAGCACCAATAGGATATTGCCAATAATAGAGCCGGTGATAGACGCTTTGACGACATCATATAAACCGGCGCGCAACGCCATCAGCGCGATGATTAACTCGGCAGCGTTGCCAAAGGTCGCATTGAGCAATCCGCCCAAGCCGGCGCCCATGCGCTCAGCCAGATGCTCGGTCGCTTTCCCCATCAATCCGGCCAACGGAATAATGGCGATACAACAACTGACGAAGATCATCGCAGGATCGGCATGCGTCAATTCCAACACGATGCTGATCGGCACGAATATCAACAACAGCATTAACGGCTCAATTTCATATCGTCCAATTTTCATATTCAGCACGCTGGATAGTGAATGCTCGTCGGATCACGTTTACCGGTCGTCGTCCTTCGTGGAGCTTTTTCCCGATACTTTTTTTCGTCACGCAGATGTGGGAGAATGATTTTTCATAAATCGCATGCCATCGGCAAGGGCACACGACATGATCACGGTGGCAGTGGCTCCGCCGACGTTCCTCGCCGCCTATTTGGTCACGGGCAGCACAGACCTGTCGCTCATCACAACCGCCGCCATGCTATTTGCCGGATTGATGTTCGGTCCTGACTTAGACATTCACAGCCGGCAGTACAGGCGCTGGGGACCGTTGGCCTTTCTGTGGTGGCCGTATAAGGTGGTGTTTGGTCATCGCTCGCGCTTTTCGCATGGGTTGGTTTGGGGCACAGTCATTCGTATTCTCTATTTCATCGTCACCGTCGGCGTGCTGATCAGCGCCGGCCTGTTTGTCTATAGCCTGCTTCATCCGCAAGCAAGCCGGCCTCCAAGCATGACCGCGCTGATCCGACATGTCTGGCAGACGTTGTGGTCGGTTGATCATCGTCTGCTGCTGGCTGCGTTTGTCGGCTTATGGTGGGGAGCGGCGACGCATACATTGGCCGATTGGCTCTTCACAGTGTGGAAGAACACCAAGAGGATTTTCTGAGGTAGAAACGTTGAAGCTGCCAGTACATCATCTGCTTTACGGTCGCTTCTCAAAGGTCGAATCAGCCAGCTCAGTCCTCAGCGATTTGCAACTGTTTACTCACACTGGTAGTCCCGCGCTAATTCGTTGAATGAGCCAGCTCAGTCCTCAGCGATTTGCAACACGCCGGCGCCATTGATCTGGCCGTGCTTTAACCGCTGCAGGGCTTCATTGGCCGCCGTCAAGGGGAACACTTCTGTCTCTGTCCGAATCGGAATTTGTTCAGCTAGTCGTAGTAACTGGCGAACATCCTCACGGGTGCAATTGGCCACACTACGAATGGCGCGTTCATGATACAGGCGGCTGTACTCTAATTCTGGAATCGGACTCATGTGAATGCCGGCCAGCGCCAGTGTGCCGCCCCTTTCCAATACACGAAGCGCTTCGAGTACAATCCAGCCGGCTGGAGCGAAAATGATGCCGCTGTGAATCGTCTGCGGCGGTGTATCCTGAGCTTCGCCTACCCAGGCCGCGCCCAACGCCTGCCCGAGTTGCCGATGGTGCTCCTGGCGACTGAAAACGTAAACCGTACAACCCCAGTGACGGGCAATCTGAATGACAATGTGCGCCGACGCGCCAAATCCGTAGAGTCCGAGTCGCTCGCCCGGACGAACGCCACTGAGAAGCAGCGCCCGGTAACCAATGACGCCGGCACACAACAACGGCGCTACTTCCGTATCGGACAAATGTTCAGGTAAGCGGTGAGCGAACTCTTCTGCAACCACGACATACTGCGCATATCCACCATCAACATGATAGCCCGTGAACTGCGCTGATTCACACAGATTCTCCCGTCCTTGACGACAGAACGAGCAAGCCTGACAGGTGGAATAGAGCCAAGGAATCCCGACCCGCTCGCCAATACGAAATTGCTGGACATTTGCTCCAAGATGGTCAACCACGCCCACGATTTGATGGCCGGGGATGAGCGGCAATCGCGGATGAGGCAATTCACCTTCGACGATGTGCAAGTCCGTGTGGCAAACGCCGCAGGTTTGAACGCGCAGGCGAATCTGGCCGGGTCCGGGCACAGGGGCAGGTCGTTCCTCTGCCTGCAACGGGCATGCAGTGATAGCCTGCGGCTGGCTTACTACCATCGCTTTCATGGAGCGATCACTCGATTAAGCGAGAAGCCACGTCTGGAAGCTGCCAATGATGTTGATCGGTGTTAAGCGAGAAGCTACGCCTCGAAGCTGCCAATGCCATTGATCGTCGTTGTGATGTCTCAGTCATCAAATCTGCGGCGTTCTCAAACAACATCGTGCACGAGATCGCGTGTGGCGCAGGAACGTTATGATGACTCATTCGTGACATCTGTGGCGCTCTCTGCGGCAGAGAGCGGAGCTGCCGCTGCCGCTTGCGCTCGGGCTTCGGATTCTGCATTCAGGCGGAACTCATCCCGCTCCCGCACGCGAGCTTTCTTGCCTTTGAGGTTGCGCAGGTAGTAAAGCTTGGCGCGACGAACTCGACCCCGACGCACTACATCAATGCGTTCAATGTTTGGCGAATGCAATGGAAAAATACGCTCCACACCAATGCCAGAGCTAATTTTTCGCACCGTCACCGTTTCACGTGATCCACTATGCTTACGTCCGATGACAACGCCTTCAAAAGATTGCAATCGCTCCTTGTCGCCTTCTTTAATCCGCACATAGACCCGGATGGTATCGCCGGGGTTAAAATCAGGTATGTCGGTGCGCAGGTACGCCTGCTCAACATCTTTAATCAGTGGGTTCATGTCTCACCTCACATAGACACGAAATGCCAGATCCGTCTTCAGACATAACCCGGCTGCTCATTGTTTCGGTCTGATCCTTAAAATTAAAAGCCGATATTCTAGCGGCCTAAGTTTCGTTTGGGAAGCCTTTGGTGAAAATTCGGCGACTCCTTGGGCCGGAGCGATCTCATGTTGATCCGATGTGGGCTTTTTGCTACGATAGCGGGCGTGCGCAATCAGCGTTCGATTTGTTGTTAGGATTTCGGCAGGATGGAGGAAACTGCGATGAACCACCCACGAGCCTTTTTTCGCGCTATTGTTTTGCTGATATTGCTAGGATTTTTCCCTTGGTTGCCAACCAAATCAGCCGCTCTGCCAGAGCAACCAATCGTGGCGACCGCTCAAGCCCTTGAATCAACGATTCAGCAACGGTTGGATAGGCAGCTCTACCACTACAGAGTCTTCCGAGTGAATCCGTCCGCGATTGAACGTCGCGTTCGTTCAATGGGTCGGGTGATCCTTCAATTCGAGCATGAGACTTTTGATCTCATGTTGGAACCGAACGATCTGCGCGCAGCGGGCTTTCGCCGGGTGCAAACCACTGAACACGGACAGGTCGAAGAATTGCAATCGGCGGTTTACACGTTCAAGGGACGACTACGCGAAGACCCTGACAGCATTGTTCGCTTACTAATCATGCCGGATTTGATGCAAGGTTACATCCGAACAGCCCACGACTGGCTCTTCATTGATCCGCTGATGAAGTTTGCTCCTGAGACCCGTTCGGCTGATGTAGTGCTGTTTCGCGAAACAGATGTCCGACTGGAAGCCATGGGTGTGTGTGGCGCATCCCAGTTACGTGGCTACGCTGAGCGATTGCGGGCGCGCCTCGGTCACACGCCGGCTCAACAAGGCTCCTGGGAAGTGCTGCGCAGAACGCAGGTCGCCACTGATGCCGATTTCGAGTACTTTCAGATCTACGGCAACAATGCCAATACCCAAATTCAAGGTATCATCAACCAGGTGGATGGTATCTACCAAGCAGAGCTCTCTCTCAGGTTGGAGATTAGCTTTCAGAACGTCTACACAACCTCCAACGATCCATATAGCTCATCTGATCCGAGCACATTGTTGAGCCAATTCAGAAACCACTGGAATGCCAACCGCGCAGCGGTCGTGCGTGATCTGGCTCACTTGTTCACCGGACGAGATATGAACGGCAGCGTCATCGGCATTGCTTACGTAGGGGTCGTGTGTAACGACCCACCCTATTCCTACGGCGTCTCGCAGGATTTTTCCCTCATGACCAAGCTTGTCGCTCACGAAATCGGCCATAACTTCGATGCGTTGCATGATGATTCATTCAATCCGCCTGCTGCCAATTGCAACGGGAGTGGGCCGATCATGTGCTCGTTCGTTCAGAGCAACGGACCCAATACATTCTCCAATCGTTCAAGAACCGACATCGGCGCTCACGTCACAGCCAACGGCAATTGTTTGGACAATGTCACGCCGCCACCGCCACCGCCGCCGACGGGTTGCGCCGCCGAGACGGCCATGCGGGATTCGACGCAGCAAACCTGGGCGCTGGACGTGCTCCGTCGCCTACGCGATCAAGTGTTGCCGCAAAGCCCACGCGGGCAACAATACGTCGAGCTGTTCAATCAACATACGGTTGAGGTTACTATGCTGCTGTTGGGTGACGAGTCACTTCGCCTCGCCATGCGCGCCACGATTGAACGGCTCATGCCGGCAGTAGAAGGCGTCGTTGCCGGACGCGCCGTTACCATCACCGGCGCGGACATCGCACAATTGGAGCAACTGCTCATCCGTCTCAAGAGCCAGTCCAGTTTGACGCTTCAACGGGCGATTGAGAGCGTCTTGCGCGACCTCCATGACCCGCGCCGGTTGGCCAGCTTCGGTGTGTCTGTCCTCAGATAAGTTTATACCAATTGTGGAGGAAAAGAGCACGTTCATGGAGCTCAAAAGGATGGCCACACCTGAACGAACTGAGCGGGAATGCCCGATCTTCACTCGGCATTTAGTATCACTATCTCGGTGAGCTCTGTGTGCTCTGTGGCTTGGAGGGAGCATATGAGTGATGAAGTGACACAGAAAATTATCGGGGCCGCGATCGAAGTACATCGAGTGCTTGGACCTGGGCTCCTGGAGCCTATTTACGAGGAAGCGTTGTGTGTTGAGTTCAAACTGCGGGGTATTAAGTATGAGCGTCAAGTTGAGGTGGATGTAATCTATAAGGGTCATCTGATTAAGGGGCAGAGGCTTGACCTGCTGGTAGATGGCGAAGTGATTGTTGAGCTCAAAGCGGTGGCCAATCTTCCAGAGGTGGCGACGGCCCAGGTACTGTCGTATTTGAGAGCGACGGGGCTCAAGCGTGCATTGCTGATCAACTTCGGGGTGCCTCGACTAGTGGACGGAATCAAGAGAATCTCTTTGTGATTGTTTGCCACAGAGGACAGGGAGGACACAGAGAGCATTTGAAGAAGAATACGGATGATCGAAAGGTCAGTTCAAAGGGACAAGTGGCACCAAATGCAGAATGCGGATTGACAAACATGAAGGTTGAACGGAGGTCACGAAATTGAAAAAGTTGTTGCAAATTTTCTTTGATTTGGTAGAATAAAAGCGCCTTCACAAGAAAGGCACAGGAGATAGAGAAAAACCGGGTGGCGGCCCAATACCCGTAAAGAGGCTGAAAGCGCGTTTTTCAGCAGCGGGTCTCTATTACGTTCCTCACAAAATTCAACATAGTCATCTGACAACGTATTGTCTCGGGTTGTGATCCTCCACATAACTTGAGCGGGCATCGCGCCTATGCCCGGGTAGATGTTGTGGTGGCGCGTTATTGAAAAAAATCAATCCGGAGGTTATGACAGTGAAGAACATCTTTCGAGTGCGTACTCCTCAGACATTTGAGGCTGTGGACAGTCGCGGGGCGGATGCTTCCGCATCTTTCCTGGCTAGCCCCAATGAAGCTCCAGTCGTTCAATCAACACCCTCGATGCCACCGCCGCCAGATTTGCCGTCAGATTTAGCTCAACCTGAGCTGAGTGTGAGGCCTTCAGAGCCGCTCGTCATCGCCGATGAACCTGCATCGGAACCGATGCCGGAGCCTCAGTCGTCGGCAATGCCGGTTGAACAGCCACAGCCGGCAGTGCAAGCTGCCGACGTAAATCATCCTCCACTTGACCACAATGCAATGTCGGCCGAACAGCCGCAGCCGGCGGTGCAAGAGCAATCGGCCGCTGCTGCCGCAACGGTTGATGCTGGCGAGCGCGCATCGGATTGGGTCGCCGACTATATGGTCCCGGAAATGGAAGGCATCATGGCCGAGATCCAGGAACTGAAGCAGTTCATTCAAGACATGGAGCAGCGAAAAGCCGAATTGGAACGCAAAGTGAGCGAGCGTGTGAATCTGCGCGATGCGCTGCTGACAGGTCGAGGGGCCACCCTGAAAAGCGCCGTCGAGCAGGTCTTCATCGAGATGGGGCTGACCGTCCACCCATCTGACCAAGACGGGACGCATGTCATCTTGGAGCATAAGGGCGTGGACGTGATCGCCGCCGTGGCCGACGGCAACGGGCCGCTCACGCTAGCCGACATTCGTCAATTGAACCACGTGGTCGAAGACTTCATCGAGGCGCACGGGCGACAACCCAAAGGTCTGATTGTTGCTAACCCCTTCTGTGATGTCCCACCGGAAGCGCGCACAGCGAACGGGCATGTGCCGTTCCCCGAAGAGCTGCGCCTGCTGGCGGAGCAACGCTACCGATTCGGTCTGTTGACAGCGCCACAATTGTTCGTGGCTTATTGCAAGTTCAAACGAGGGCAACTGGACGTGAACGAATTCATCAGCGAACTTTTTGAGAGTGTCTGGGTCTACGGCAATCACTGCGACTATGACCGATTCAAAACGTCGCAGGTTGCGGATTGATCGCGACAGATTGACTCACTGCATAACTCGGAATGGATCAGGCACGCCGAGGCCTTAGCCTGATGCGGCAGTCGTTGACTGCGTGAACGAGTCTACGGCTATGCTGTGGCGGCCTGCGCGCAGCACCAACGGTCGGTCATACGACTCGTCTCATCCGTTGGTGCTGGGCCGCATTAGAGTGATTTTCAATTGCCTTTAGCTGGGAGCCCCACTCTTGCGAGCCCATGCACGCCGCAAGCGTGCGCTCCCAAACTCACTCACAGACCGCACTAGAAAACGAACTTGGCCGCCAGTTGCATGATGCGCGGATCAAACGTACTGGTGGGTGTGCCGAAGTTTGTTTGACGAACGAGTTGGCCGGCGGTTGCCCCACTACCGGCGGCAAACAGGGTCGTCCGCACAGCGGAAAAATTCGCGCGATTGAGCACGTTGAATGCTTCCCAGATGAGTTGAAGCTTGGCTCGCTCACCAAAGCGAATGTCGCGCGTCACGCGCGGATCGAAGCTGATGAATCGAGGCAACCGCTCGGTGTTACGACCGACGCCAGGCGCTCGGTCAGTGAATCGGTTGCCATCGTTATTCAGGTCAAAGCCGGTTTGTTGACTGTACGGAAAGCCGGAATTGGCCGTCAGAATCCCGCTCAAGCTCCATCCGCCGAGAATGGCTCTGGCTACCGCGTTCTCCAGCTTGTTGGCATAATTGAGCTCCCATACTCCGCTCAACACAAACCGATGGGGCACATCCACCACGCTGCGAGCGCGATCACCGCGAATGAACAACGGGTTTTGTATCATCTTGGCATCGTCGCCGGCGTTGCCGGGCACGACTGATGTTTGATCCGGCGCATCGTCAATCGCTGCCGACCACGTGTAGGAAGCAAGCAACTGGAAGTGATTGGCAAACCGCTTGGTCAATTTCATGGCCAGTCCGTTATACACTGAGTTGGCCGTTGACTCAAATTGGCTCAGGCGGTCAAACGCTGAGGTAAGGCGCCCCGGAAAGCGCAGATAGGAAACAGTACCGCCGCCACCGGCAATTTGAATAGTACTGAGTACCGCCGGTCGCAAATTGATGTTGCGGGTGCGGCTCAGGTGAGTGCCTTTGACGAAGATGTAGTTGACGGCCACGGCCAGGTTCCGCGCCAATTCATACTCAATACCGAGACTTGCCTGCTGTGTTTGTGGCGAGACATAGTCCGGCGCGAAGAAGTACAGTGTCGGCGGAGCGGCGGCGCCGCCCGTGGGAATGCTGCTGAAGCGATTCGGATAGGTCGGCACAGCCGCGCCGGTGAATGACAGAGCAATCACATTCAGCCCGTTGTTTGAATGGGCCGTCCCCAGCATGATTGATGGCGTGCGTCCGTAAAAGACGCCGTAGCCAGCACGAATGACCAAGCGGTCGCTCTGGAGCGGACTCCATGCCAATCCGATACGCGGCCCCCAGTTGTTCGAGTCAATGTTGACGCGATCCGTGCGAATGTTCATCGCAGCCAGGTCAGGATGAGGATTGCGCGTGGTCGGTTGCGCCAAATCTTGCAGATCATAGCGCAGTCCTAGGTAGAACGTGAAATCCGGCGAGACCCGCCAATCGTCCTGAATGAACGCTGCATAGTCGGTCGTATTGGGCCGTGTCAGTGGGCCGGTCGTGTTGGGTCCGGCGAAATTCTGTCGGTAACCGCCAGCCGGTATCCCGTCAGCAAAATCAGCATAGCTGGTGAACGTATAGGAGCCACCGAACAAGCCGGGGAAGAAATTCCGCGTCCGATCCACGTTGATGTCAAAACCGAATTTGAGATTATGTTTCCCTCGAATCAACGACATGGTGTTGGCCACCTGGTAACGTCTGATCGTGGTTTCGCGCGGGCTGAAGTTATTCCGGCCAATGCTGATCACGGTTGTGCCACGCTCCTGAATAATGGCTTCAGGCACGTCAGTATTGGCTGTTCCCGGTTCTTTGTCTCTGGCCCACTGAAACCGCAATTCGTTAATGAACGTGTTGCTCAGCACCGACGTCAGTTGAAGCGTGAGCGTATTGGTCTTGACCAAGCTGTCGCCCGAATGTTCTTCGGCGCTGGTTGGTCCGGAATTTTCCAGGTTCTTTCCGGTGAAATCCTGATGGTTATACCGCCCACTGAGCCGGTGGTTGCGGCTGATTTGCCAATCGCCTTTGCCCAGGAATACATCCTGATTGAATCCGCGGATGTACGGATTGCCATACCGTTGAAAGAGGCGCTGCTGCACTTGCAATCCAACCGTATCGTTAGGCGCGGCGCTGACTGGAAAGATGATCGGCTGACCTTCGTTGCGGCGTTGGCCGTCGTAGTTGAAGAAGAAGAACGCCTTGTCTTTAACAATCGGCCCGCCGATGTTGCCGCCAAACTGATGGATATGGAAGGCGGCTCGTGGACGCGCGTTGGCGTTGTTGAAAAATGTGTTGGCGTTCATTGACTTGTCGCGATAGAAATCGAATGCTGTGCCGTGAAACTGATTCGTGCCCGATTTCGTGATGACGTTGATCACAGCGCCGCCTGCTCGACCGAATTCCGCCGAATAACTGTTTGAGTTCACCTGAAATTCCTGCACCGCATCCTGGCTGAATTGATAGGGGGCGCGACCCGAACCCGTTCGACCCAGTGCTTGCCCAAAAAATGTGTTGTTATTGTCGGCGCCATCAATGAGCAAGCTATTGAGCGTGCCACGCTGTCCGCCAAAGGCAATATCGCCTGTGCGCACATCGCGGGAAACGCCCGGGGTCAGCAGCACGAAATCAATAAAGTTACGTCCGTTCACTGGCAGGTTCGCCACGGCTACATCGTTAACGGTGCTATTGACGCTGGTGCGCGTGACCTCGATGATAGGCGCTTCACCCGTGACTTCCATGACCTCTTGCCGGCCAGCCGCCATCAGCACCACGTCGAGCGTCAGCACTTGCCCGACTGTTAATCTCAACTCGCTCCGTTTCAACGTGGCAAAGCCGTCCCGCTCAATGCTCACTTCATATTCGCCGACAGGCAACGAGGTGACAGCGAAAAACCCATCTTGATTGGTGACGGTGGAGCGCTCCAGTCCTGTCCTGACGTTCTTGACGGTGATACGGGCGTCAGGCACCACGGCTCCTGTTTGATCCAGCACTGTCCCATTGATCGAAGCGGTGGCGACTTGAGCTGCGACCTGCATGGCCATCCCTCCGCTCATCAGCAACGCCACAGCTAACGAAATCCTACAGACTATGGAAATGCTTCTTTGCATGCCTCCCTCCACTAAACTGAAATGACTTCTGATTTTGGTGCCGCTAATGTAGTCTGCTTCGATGCCCAAGTCAATCCGCAAAGGCGTCAGATGCTCTCGTCCGGCGTTACTGTGATTTTGCTCTCGCACACCGTTTCACTCGCATCTGATGCGGCACGCGCAGGCGGAGCGACACGTTGCCGGTTATTGGCTGATTCGCTATACTTGAAGCCGGCATGTTACGTTGATAGGAGTGAGGCGTATGAGGAACATGGTCAGAAGAATTGGCGTCGGGTCTCTTCTTGCTCTACTTGTTGCGTCTTTGCTGGCGCCGCCGGTTGGGTTGGCTCAGAAAAAGAAAGATGAGAAAGAGCGAGCCAAGAAACAACGGCGCGAGCTTGACGAAATCTATCGGCGCTGGCTCGATGAAGATGTGCGCTGGATCATCACTGAGGAAGAACGAGCTGCGTTTAAGAAACTGGCCACCGACGAAGAACGCGAGCAGTTTATCGAGCAGTTCTGGCTCCGGCGCGACCCTAATCCTGACACCATCGAGAACGAGTACCGTGAGGAATACTATCAACGCATTGCTTATGCCAATCAACATTTCTCCTCTGGCATTCCCGGATGGAAAACTGACCGGGGCCGCATCTACATCATGTTTGGCAAGCCCGACAGTATTGAGAGCTATCCTTCCGGTGGCAGTTATCAGCGCCCGTTTTGGGAAGGGGGCGGCTCAACCAGCACCTATCCGTTTGAAATCTGGTTTTACCGTTACATTGAAGGGGTCGGCAGCGGTATCGAAATCGAATTCGTTGATCCGACGCAATCGGGTGAATACCGCATTGCCCGCAGCCCTGATGAAAAAGACGCGCTGCTGTTTGTGCCGAACGCTGGATTGACGCTGGCTGAGGAAATGGGCTTGGCTTCAAAAGCTGACCGTCCGTTCTTCTCGCCGGGCAATCGAGAACGATACCCGCTGATGAGTCAACGGGCGCAGGACGCCCCGTTTGAGCGATTGCAATTGTTGGCCAACTTGCAACGACCGCCCAAAGTCAAATTCAACGATCTGGCCACCATCGCCGATGCCGAGATGACGGTTGAGTTTGACGTGCTGCCGTTCCACTTGCGCACCGATTATCTGCAAATCACCGAAAACTCCATCCTGACGGTCTTCACCATCCTGCTGGAGAATCAGGACCTGGCGTTCAAAAACGTCGGCGGCATTCACGAGGCCAAGGTCAACATCCATGCGCGGATTCGGCCGGTCACCGGGCGCCGACCGTTTATCTTTGAGGATGTTGTCACCCAGCAGTATGCCAGTGATGTCTTCGAGATCGGCGTCCAACAAAAATCCATCTACCAACATAAAATCACGTTGCCGCCGGGCAATTACGTGGCCGATATTGTGTTGCGCGACGTCACCAGTGGTCGAACCGGTGTGTTGCACCACGGCATCCAGGTCCCGCGTTTCAAGGAAGGTGAATTGTCATCCAGCTCATTAATCTTGGCAGACCGTATCGAACCGCTGCACGGGCGGCTGGCTGCCGGGCCTTTCGTGATGGGCAACTTACGGGTTCGCCCCAATGTCAACTCTATCTTCAAGCCCGGCGATCCACTGGGCGTTTACATGCAAGTGTATAATCCAGGTATTGACCAAACTACGCTGCGTCCGGCTGTGGACGTGGAATATGTGGTCTTGCGCGACGGCAAAGAAGTCTTGCGCTTGACTGAGGACGGACAAAATGGCCTCTCGCGCTTCACCACGCAGCAATTGACGTTGGCCCGACTGTTGCCGGTCGAATCGCTCCAGCCTGGCACATACCAACTAGAAGTGCGCATCACCGATCACGTCAAGCAGACGCGGCTCACCCCCAAGACGACATTTATCATTCTGGATGCTCAAAAATCCTAAACGCTTCCTCCGTTGCTCAGATGCCACAAGCGCATCTGAGCGCGGGCCGGTAGCGTGATACCGATTACTAGTTGATAAAACTCAGCGTGACAAACCGGCCACGCGTTCCTGAACATGGCGTTCTCATAGGCAATTGTTTTTATTGGGCAGTGAGCGCCGGAATCTTTTCACATCCTTGACTCAAACCGCTGTTAGGTTCTGAAGCTGATTGCCACTCCAAGAACGCCGCAATTTTTTTCACATCGTTGACTCAAACCGGCGGGTAAACACCGGCTCTTTCGATCCGAGACGCCTCGCCACGATCAAACAATTCAGGCACGCGTTTGGTTGACGCCCTGCGGGCGACGAAGTAGAATCCCGACTCTGCTAAGAAGTTAAGCTCAATAACATACCGAAGCGAGGCAAGCTTCTTTCCGCAAGACTTCGGTTATGACGGTGATGTGGGATGAGGTACGGTGGTTTTCTCCCACTCTGGATCATTCGGAATGCCGGTGGTCGTCTTTTTCCAAATACGCAATGAGAGATTTGTCGAACGCATAGCTGCGTTCATGAGGAGGAATATATGAAAAAGCTCGGTATCATATTGGTTGCACTCGTATGTTTTGCGCTCATTAGAACAACGGCTCAAGTCGCCATGGAAGACGACGTTGTTATTAACGAGTTTGTCGTCAATCCAACGACAGGAAAAGAATATGTCGAATTGCTTGTGACCAGGCCAGGCGGTGTCAACATGCAAGGCTGGACGCTCTCGGACGTTGGCACGCGGACCGGCTCGACCACCACCACCGAAGGTGATGTGACGCTGCCGGCAACAGCTTCATATCTGAGTTGTGTGCCAACCGGCACGTATGTGGTTATTGTATTCACCACCCCGGCGGGAAACGTGAACACGCTCACCGAAGATACATCTTTGGAAGACGGCAATAACAAGCTCGTGTTGATCGTTGGAGGGACTGCCGGCCTGACCACCACCGGCACGATTGACACGGCAACGGCTGACAATCTTCAACTCTATGCGGGCACGCGCGCTGCGGGCACATTGATTGATCAAATTCTCGTTGGCAGCAATACCTCTTTGATTAGTGGCGCCACGTGGGGCGATAATAACCCGAGTACAACAACGGACAACATCAACGGCAGTTCGGCCATGCCCGGCAACTCCCTCGCTCGGTTTGTACCTACGGCCAACACGCTCGCTGGATTTCAGGATAACGACACAGGCGCTCGATTCGTCGTTGATACAAATTCCTATGGCACGCCCGGCGCAATCAACACTGGCGTGACGAGCGATTCGGCTCTCACCAATCCATCGTTCTCCACGGGCACGGTGCCAGCCGGTTGCTACAACGGGCTGAGTATTGCCGGCGCGGTGAGCCTGGTTGGAGACACGACCGTCTATGGCGCCTTGACGCTAAATGCTGACTTGACGACAGGCTCATTCAACTTGATCCAACCCGGCAGCGGCACATCAACGGGCACAGGCGATGTGATCGGCAACGTCAGACGGAGCGGATTCACCGCCGGCGGACCGGCACTGAGCTTCGGCAATCCGTTCAACTCAATTGCCTTTGCCAGTGGCGGGACGCTGCCGACCTCTATCACGGTCAATTTGGTGAAGTCCGCGCCGATGGGATTCTCAACAGCAGTGACGCGAACCTATACGATTACGCCAACGGGCGGCAGTGGCTTCTCGGCCACGGTGCGGCTGCACTATCTGGACGGGGAACTCAACGGCAACTCAGAAGCCACACTGAAGCTGTTCAGGTTCGATAGTCCCAACTGGACTGAGATTACGCCGACGGCTGCTGACACAACAGATAATTGGGTAGAAGCGAGCGGCATTACCACATTCTCGCCGTGGACGCTGGCCTCGCAAGGGCCGCCCATGCCAGTCTGCACGCTCACGCCGACGACGGCGACCAATCAAGCTGGCTCCATGCACACGGTCACAGCGACGGTCACCAACGGCGGCTCGCCGCTTCCTGGTGTAACGGTCAACTTCAGCGTAACAGCCGGGCCGAATGCCGGCACGACGGGTTCAGCGACAACTGACACGAACGGTCAGGCCACATTCACCTACACAAGCAACGGCTCAGTGGGCACAGACACCATCACGGCCAGCGGCACGGTTATGAGCGTTCCGTTCACGTGCACAGCGACGAAGACGTGGGTCGCGCCAGCTTGTTCGTTGTCGCCCCCGTCGGCCACGAATCCAGTCGGCACGACGCACACCGTAACGGTCACGGTGACCAACGGTGGTTCACCGGCTTCCGGCATTGCTGTGAATTTCAACGTCACATCTGGACCCAATGCAGGGCAGAGCGGGATGGGCACGACTGATAGCAACGGTCAAGCCACGTTCACATACACGGGCAGCGGCGGCGCAGGCACCGATACCATTACAGCGAGCGGCTCAATCAGCGGCGTGCCCTTCTCCTGCACGGCCACCAAAGACTGGTTGGCGGTGGGATGCTCGTTGTCGCCGGCATCAGCTACCAATCAGGTTGGCACTTCGCACGCTGTCACCGTCACGGTCACGCAAAACGGCGCGCCGCAACCAGGCGTGGCCGTCTCGTTCACCGTGAGCGGGGCCAATACCGCTTCGGGCACGGGCACAACTGATACCAATGGTCAAGCCACGTTCAGCTACACGGGCAGCAACACAGGCCTCGACACCATCACGGCAAGCGGGAGCGTGATGAGCATCCCCTTCTCGTGCACGGCTTCCAAGTAATGGGTGAATATTCTTTGCAGCCTCAGGCCATCTACTGATACGAATCAGGTTGGCACTTCGCACGCTGTCACCGTCACGGTCACACAAAACGGCGCGCCGCAAGCAGGCGTGGCCGTCTCGTTCACCGTGAGTGGGGCTAATACCGCTTCCGGCACAGGCACAACCGATACCAATGGTCAAGCCACGTTCAGCTACACAGGCAGCAACACAGGCCTCGACACTATCACGGCGAGCGGTTCACTGAGCGGTGTGCCGTTCTCCTGCACAGCCAGTAAGACGTGGGTGGATAATCAATGCAGCTTAAGCCCGGCCACGGCCACCAATCAGATCGGCACCACGCACACGGTGACAGTGACCGTGACGCAAAACGGCGCGCCGCAAGCGGGCGTGACGGTGAACTTCAACGTGACAGCAGGCCCGAACGCCGGCGTCAACGGCATGGGCACGACCGACAACAACGGTCAGGCCATGTTCACCTACATGAGTAACGGCACACCCGGAACCGATACGATTCAAGCCAGCGGCTCACTGAGCAGCGTGCCGTTCTCCTGCACAGCTAGTAAAACGTGGATCAACGCCGCCTGCTCGCTCGCGCCGCTCACAGCCACGAATTTTGTCAATACCGCGCACACGGTGACGGTGACCGTAACACAGAACGGCGCGCCGCAATCAGGTGTGACGGTCAACTTCAACGTCACATCCGGCCCCAATGCTGGCGCGACTGGCTTGGGCACAACGAATGCCAGCGGTCAAGCGACATTCACCTACACAGGCAGCGGCGGCACAGGCACCGACACCATCACGGCCAGCGGCTCACTGAGCGGCGTGCCCTTCTCCTGCACGGCCACCAAGACGTGGATTGCTGTGCCGCCTATCATCATCAACGAAGTGGATTCTGACACGCCGGGCACCGACACGTTGGAATTTGTCGAGCTGTACGATGGTGGCGCAGGCAACACATCGCTCACCGGACTCGTCGTCGTCTTTTATAACGGCGCCAATGATCAGTCTTACGCGGCATTTGATTTGGACGGCTTCACCACCAACGCCAATGGCTACTTCGTGCTGGGCAACGCGGGCGTTGCCGGTGTAGACCTGGTCTTTGCTGACAATTTCCTACAGAACGGCGCTGATGCGGTGGCGTTGTACTTGGGCAATGCCACTGACTTTCCGAACAACACACCAGTCACGACAACGAACCTGGTTGACGCATTGGTGTATGACACCAGCGATCCTGATGATCCGGGTCTGCTGGTGCTGTTGAATGCGGGAGAGCCACAGGTGGATGAAAACGGTGCTGGCAGCGGCGCGACGCAATCCATGCA